>JAZSNW010000001.1:0-13743 GCA_045536615.1 Acutalibacteraceae bacterium
TGCAGTAGCGGTTGCCCGCCCTTCAAACGGTAGTGTCACCTTTGCGATTCATTATATCACCCACGGTGTTGCCCTAGCGGGTATAAACAGTGCGCTTATTAATTTAATTTTTGATTATGTACCCCACGAAAACCGCGCCGATTCTTTAGCCGTTACACAATCGCTTTCGGGGCTTATGGGCTTTCTTTCAACATTTGCGGCGGGCTTTCTTGTTGATTATATTCAGCAAAACGACAATACGTTTTTGGGTATTCCGGTTTATGCGCAACAAGTGCTTAACATAATAGCCGCATTAGCCACCGTTGGCATTATGTTGTTTTTACAGTTTGGAATTATTAATAAAGAAAAAAATAAACTTTAATTCACGCTAAAACGGACGAACTAAAAAAGTTCGTCCGTTTTATTTTACAACAAATTCATAAGTTTAAGCCATTTGCTCGCTTCATTTACCCAACGACTATTATATTCAGTAATATCATTTACATTATTTAATGATTGAAGATTAAAGGTCGAGCCCCCGTGTCCACCATAGGGGTAAATATGTAATTCAAATGGTCTTTTGCATTTCGACATTGCCGATGCATAACGCAATGCGCTTTCAACAGGGACGCAATCATCAACCGCTGTATGCCAAATAAACGCAGGGGGTGTATGTTCACTTACTCGTCTATCAAGTGAAAAACGGTTTAAATCATCTTCATTTAACAAATATTTACCCGTCACATTATTAAACGAACCCACATGCGAAATGCCTTTATCTGCTGCTATTACAGGGTAGGATAAAATTGACCCATTAACCGATTTTGACTGCGGGAAAACCTCACGCACTTCGGGGATGTCATAGCTTGTAGAATAATGTGCCGCTAAATGACCGCCCGCCGAAAAACCGATTATTGTGATTTTTTCGGTATCGATATGCCATTCATCCTGCTTTTCGTACAAAAGCTCCATAGCGGCGGCAACCTCTCTAATTTGTGTGGGGAAGCGATTAGGTGCCACCGAATAATCAAGCACAAAAATATTCATACCAAGTGGCAAAAATGCCAAAGCAATCGGCTCGGCTTCTCTTTGCGAGCACATAGCATATCCGCCACCGGGACAAATTAAAAGGGTTGGGCGTTTTTTGTTTTCCCACTTCATTTCGGACATATTGTATTGAATATATGCCGTGAGTGTGGGGTCGCAACCGTTTTCACCCAAAAATGAGAAATGGTCTTTTAAATGAATTTTTTTAACTTCCATAATTCAAACTACCTTATAACAAAATATAGAAGGACAATAATGCCTAAGATTATGCGGTAATAACCAAACGCAGTAAAGTCACGCTTTTTAATATAACCCATAAGGAATTTAATTGCCGCTATCGACACAGCAAAAGCAACCACAACACCGATAGCCAAAACCGCAATTTCCTTATTGCTTATTGCAATGTCGGCTTCCAAAAAGTCTTTAAATTCAAAAAGACTGGCGCCAAGCATTGCGGGAATTGCCAAAACAAAGGTGAATTCCGACGCGGCAACACGGGAAGCGCCCAAAATAAGCGCACCGATAATTGTCGCACCCGAACGGCTGGTACCTGGGAATGCCGCCGCCAAAAGCTGAAACAAACCAATATATGCGGCAAGTGAAAATGTAATATTACTTAAATCATTATAGCGTGGTGTGCGATTTTTATTAAAGCGTTCAATAACAATAAAGGCCACACCGAAAACCACAAGGGCAACCGCAACGCCAAAGCCGTTGTAAAAATATTTGTCACAAACTTCGTCAAGGCCCAAAACCTTAAAAAACACACCCGGAATTGATGCTACTAAAACCTTAAACCATAACATCCAACTGTCTTTTTTAAAGATAGTAATACCTTTTACTTTATCGGGCTTTTGGAAAGGCCAAATTTTTTGCCAAAATAAAATTACAGTTGCCATAATTGCACCAAGCTGTATCACAACCAAAAATAGGTCCCACACCTCTGGCTGAATTTTCATCGGCAAAAGTTCTTCTAAAATTATAAGGTGCCCTGTACTGCTTATAGGAAGCCATTCTGTTATGCCTTCAACAATGCCGTAAAGGACCGCTAACAAATAATCTAACATATAATCACCATTTACTATTCTAAAAGGGTCGTTAATAAATAACAACCCTTTTTAAAAAATTATTTTACGCAAATTTCTTTGTAAAGGCCAATATAAGCATTGGCAGATGTTTTCCAACTATTGTCGCAAAGCATTGCGCGTTTTCTAAGAATTTGCCAACCCTCACTATTTTTATAACCGTCAATAGCACGCCAAATTGTGTTTTGCATATCGTGGGCGTTATAATTTGCAAAGGTAAAGCCGTTACCCTTGCCGTCGTCACTATCCTTAATGGTGTCATTAAGGCCACCTGTCTCGCGCACAATCGGAATAGTGCCATAGCGTAATGCAACCATTTGCGCCAAACCACAAGGTTCGCTTTGGCTTGGCATTAAGAAAATGTCAGCCCCTGCGTAAATGCGGTGTGCAAGTTGAGGTTTGAAACCAAGTTTAAGCCCAACCTTTTCGGGATATTTTTGTGCCATTTCATAAAAGAAGGTTTCAAATTCCCATTCGCCCGAACCTAAAATTGCAAACTGTAAATCGGCTTGTAAAAGTTCTTCAAACACACGCTTTACAAGGTCAAGACCTTTATGTTTTACAAGGCGGGTTACAATGCCGATAACCGGAACATCAGCCCTTTCGGGAAGGCCGAGTTCTTTTTGAAGTTCGGCTTTATTAACCGCTTTACCCGACATATCGTCGACAGTAAAGTTTTTGTAAATAAGCGGGTCGGTGTCGGGGTTGTAAACATCAACATCAATACCGTTTACAATACCGCAAAGTTTATATGTAAATTCCTTTAAAATTCCGTCAAGACCGTGGCTATAATAAGGGTCTAAAATTTCGCGTGAATAGGTTGGTGAAACGGTTGTAATCTTATCAGAGCACTGAATTGCACCCTTCATAAGATTTATACAGTCACCATACTGCAAAATGCCAAAGCGTTCAACCGGCAAACCGATAACATCATTATAAAGGTCATAACCATACTTGCCTTGATACTGAATGTTATGAATGGTAAACACCGTTTTCATATTTTGATAAAATTCGTTTTGCTTATAAAACGCGTCCATATAAACGGGAATTAAAGCAGTTTGCCAGTCGTTGCAGTGAATAATATCGGGTTTAAAGTCGATTAGCGGCAAAACTTCAAGCACGGCGCGTGAGAAAAACGCAAAGCGTTCAGCATCGTCATAAAAACCGTAAAGGTTATCACGCTTAAAGTAATATTGGTTATCAATGAAATAATAAATAACGCCGTCAATATGCGCTTCAAACACACCGCAATACTGTCTTCTCCACGCAACGGGCACAGTAATATTGCAAACAAAGGTCATTTTTTGGCGCATTTCTTCGCTTATTGTGCCATAAAGCGGCAAAATAATGCGGCAACCAACAAACCTTTTTCTAAGCGCCTTTGGAAGCGCGCCCGCAACATCGGCAAGACCGCCTGACATTGCAAACGGATATGCTTCACTTGTGGCAAATAAAACTTTCATAAATCAATTTCCTTTCAAATTCGGCAAACAAAACCGTGTTTAAACAACCTGTGATTTTGTTACAAAACAGTGATGTTCGGGTGTGCCTTTAAGCACAACATTTTCACTTATAACCGCCTGTTTATCGGCAATAACATTATCCAAAACAGCACCATTTGATACTTCGGTATCCTGCATTAAAATGCAATTTTCAACCACAGCACCTTTTTGCACCTTAACACCACGTGATAAAATGCTGTTTTTAACAACACCTTCAATAATGCAACCGTCAGCAATTAAAGAATTTTCAACCTGGGAATCAATGCCGTATTTTGTTGGCATATCGTCACGAGTTTTGGTTAAAATCGGGCGTTCTTTATTAAATAAATCTTGCCTTACTTCGCGGTTTAAAAGTGCCATACTTGCCTGATAGAATGTGTGGGTGTTATCAAGCACAGCAACATAACCTTTGTGTTCAAAACCACAAACCTTTAATGATGAAAGCGATTTTGGAATAACATCCTTTTCAAAATTCTTAATTTCCGCATCATAAGCAGCTTTAACAATTTTAATTAAAAGGTCACGTTTAATAATGCTTACGCCGATGCTGTATGCATCACCCTCCACAACATCGCTTTGAACCATTTTTGTAATGCGGGCATCATCGCCCATTGTTAAAACAAGTTTTTTAGCAGCAGCTTCGGGCAATTTTCCCTTGCTGTAAACAATAGTAATATCCGCTTCATTTTCAACATGTCTTCTAACGGCTGCCAAAATATCAATATTTGCAAGTGTGTAAGAATCACACAAGGCAATATATTCGCTTGCGCAGCGGTTTAAATAATCCATTGCGCCGTAAAGAGCATCTACCGTGTCGGTATATTTTTTAATATTTCTTGTGATATATGGTGGCAAAAGGTATAAACCGCCGTTTTTACGGTACAAATCCCAAGAGATACCATTTCCGACATGGTCCATTAATGAACGGTAATTTTCTTTTGTGATGATACCAACCGAAGTAACACCGGCATTAACAAGATTTGAAAGTGCAAAGTCAATTACGCGGTATCTTGCGCCAAACGGAACCGATGCCATTGAACGATTAAGAGTTAATTTTTTGAGCATACTGTCCCTTGCGTTAGCAAAGATTACGCCCGCAATTAAAGAAGTTCTCATATTTTTTCACCCTCCGTTACATTTTCGGTTATCATTTGTTTGGCTGATACCACAGCATTTTTGCCAACGGTCAAATTATCGCCAATTACGGTAATTCCCCAATTATCGCTTCCGACAACCTGTGGGTCGCCGCCCACAACTGCGTTTTCTTCCACAACTGCATTTTCGGCAATTATTGCATATTGCACCTTGGCACCTTTTTTAATCACGGCACCGGGCATAACAAGTGAATAATCAACCGTTGCCCCTTCTTCTACCGTAACATCTTTAAAAAGAACTGAATAATCCACATCACCATAGATTTCGCATCCGTCAGTAATAAGTGAATTTTCAACATTTGCAGTATCAGAAATATATTGTGGTGAAGTGCCCGTTGATTTTGAATAAATCTTCCAATTTTTGTCAGACAAATCAAGATTTAACTTAGGATTTAACAAGTCAAGATTTGCATCCCATAACGATTCAACCGTTCCAACATCTTTCCAATAATCGTTAAAGCGGTAAACCATCAACTTTTCACCGGCGTTAAGCATTGCGGGGATAATATTTTTACCAAAGTCGTTGGAAGAATTTTCATCCTTTTCATCTTCGGTCAAATAATAACGCAATGCCGACCAATTAAATATATAAATTCCCATTGAAGCCAAAGTGCTTTTTGGATTTTTTGGTTTTTCTTCAAATTCATAAATTGTGCCGTCGGGGTTGGCATTCATAATACCAAAACGGGACGCTTCTTCCAAAGAAACATCCAAAACGGCAATTGTGCAGGTTGAATTTGTTTTAACGTGTTGTTTCAACATATCGGAATAATCCATTTTATAAATATGGTCGCCCGATAAAATAAGCACATATTCAGGATTATAGCGTTCGATAAATTCCAAATTTTGATAAATAGCATTAGCGGTGCCTTTATACCAATTACCACCTGCTTGACCTTGATATGGGGGTAAAATATGTACGCCACCGTCAGAACTGCCCAAATCCCACGCTTTACCCGAACCAACATAATCATTAAGCTCGAGAGGTTTATACTGTGTTAAAATGCCAACTGTATCAATGCCCGAATTGGTACAGTTAGAAAGTGGGAAGTCGATAATTCTATACTTTCCGCCATATGGTACTGCGGGCTTGGCAATTTTACCTGTAAGAACACCCAAACGGCTTCCCTGACCGCCTGCCAAAAGCATAGCCACACATTTTTTGCTTTTCAATTAAAACACTTCCATTCAAAAGTATATTTTCAAAAACTTATTTAGATGACAAGACCGATAATCATCGGCTCGCCACAACGCATAAAGCGTTTAAGAATAGCATCTTTATTATAACAGTAAAATTTAGCATTTTCAAGCGATTTTTGTTTATTTTCTTAAAGTGTTATAAAATGTTTTTTACAAAAATTGTGAAAAGCATACAAAAAATCGCAATTTTCTACACATAATAAAAAAGTCCCCCACAACAAAGCAGAGAACTTTTTATTTTAATTATGATAAAGTTTTTTTGTTTGGTATTTGGGTTCAAAAGTGATATTTATACCCAGTTTTCTGAAAACTTCTTCATCCACGCGGGACAAAATTACCGATGAGTGCGCTTCGCATCCTTTTAATCGGCTTGCTTGGCTTAAAGCAATTTTTGCAACATCACTTGTTACAGCACAAATTGAAAGTGCTTCAAGCACCTCGTCGGTATGAAGGCGTGGGTTGTGGTTGCCCATAATCTCGGTTTTAAGCCATTGCACCGGTTCAATAATTGTAGAAGAAATTAAATCTATACTATCCGGAATTTTGCCAAGTTCTTTAAGCGCGTTTAGCAAAAGCGCCGAAGATGCACCCAAAAGACTTGAGGTTTTACCGGTTACGATTTTACCATTTGGAAGTTCTAACGCAACGGCGGGAGCGTCGGTTTCTTCGGCTTTTTTAAGTGCCGCCGCAACAACCTTGCGGTCGTTTATGCTAACCCCGACTTGTTGCATTAAAAATTCAATTTTTGTAACGGTTGAAGCGTCACCCATACCCTGTCTTGTTGCAACCAATGCGCTGTAATAACGGCGGATAATTTCCTGTTTTGCCGCATTTGACACAACATTATCGTCATAAATAGCAAAACCCGCCATATTAACACCCATATCGGTCGGGCTGTTATAGGGTGACTGCCCCATAATAGATTTAAGTATTGAATTTAAAACGGGGAAAATTCCAATATCACGGTTATAGTTGACCGCCTTTTCGTTATATGCTTCTAAATGCAAGGGGTCAATCATATTAACATCGTTAAGGTCGGCGGTTGCCGTTTCATAAGCATCATTAACGGGATGTTTAAGGGGCAAATTCCAAACCGGGAAGGTTTCAAATTTTGCATAGCCCGCCTTTATCACACGTTTATTTTCGTGGTAAAGTTGTGACAAACAGGTCGCCATTTTGCCGCTTCCGGGACCGGGGGCTGTAACAATAACAAGACGGCGAGATGTTTCAATATAATCATTTTTGCCGAATCCGTCTTCGCTAACGATAAACGGAATATTGGAAGGATAGTCAGGGATAGAATAATGTCTGTAAACCTTTATGCCCAAACTTTCAAGGCGCTTTTGAAATGCTTCAGCCGAATGTTGACCCGCATAACAGGTAATAACCACACTACCCACAAAAAGACCAATTTGTCTAAACGCGTCAATAAGGCGCAAGGTTTCCAAATCGTAGGTAATACCAAGGTCCCCGCGGCGCTTGTTCTTTTCAATTGCATCGGCATTGATAACAATAACAACTTCCGCATCGTCTTTAAGTTCCAAAAGCATTTTAACCTTTGCATCGGGTTGAAAACCGGGCAAAACACGTGCGGCGTGGAAATCGTCAAAAAGTTTGCCGCCAAATTCAAGATATAATTTATCGCCAAAACGGTCAATTCTATCACGAATTTTTTGCGATTGAAGACGTATATATTCAGCGTTGTCAAACCCGTTCTTTTGCATTTTTCTCCCCCTAATAAAAACATATAAGCATTGTACCACAGTTTTAATAAAAAACAAAGCACAATTTAAAAGATTTTTTCTTTTTCTACAAATGTCATAAAGTCTTCACGGTTAAACAGTACATTAAGTACATCAAGCATTGCTTTTGAAGACAAATTCTTTGGCAAATTTAAAGAATTAAGCAACTTTTCACGATTTTGGGAACTGTTTTCCTGCCCCGAAAAACCAAGCACAAATAAATCGGTTTTTGTGATTTTTTCTTGTTTTTTAGAATCAACATAACCCGTAATTCCATATTTCAAAAGTGTATGTTCTAAAACCTCTTTCGAAATACCTTCAACCCCTAAAAACCCCTCTTTCGATGGGTGGTCTTTGCGTTTTTCTTTGCCTTTAAGTTGTGGCACATAAACGTTTATAATCTTGCCGCCTGATGCGATATTTTTAATATGATTTCTAATAACACTTCCGGCAGAATCGCTGTCGGTCATAACAATAACACCGTCACGCATTGACAAAGTGCGAATTAAATCACACATTTCTTTGTTTTTAAAAATACGAAAACCGTCGGTTGAAATAATCAATGTATCAACAACATTGGACAGAGTGATTTTGTCATATTTACCCTCGACAATAATAGGCATTTTGAGTTTAATCAACGCTTTCACCCTTTGTTGCGATATAAGAAAGTTTAACAATTAGTTGTTCCAAAATTGTGCGGTCGCTAGCACTGAAAGATTTTAACTGACTGTCTGCGTTTGAGAGCGCTTTAAAACTTAAATAAAGTTTGTTAAAATCAAAATTTTTAAGGTTTTTTGTTGCATCCCGTAAAGTAAAAGCACGGTTTCCATAAGCAAAGTCACTTGCAATTTTTTCATTTTGGAAAGCATGTCCTTTACCTGCAAGAACACGGTGCATATCAACATAAACGGCAGTTATTGTGGACAAAATTATAATTGGTTCAACCCGCATAAAGAAAAGGTCATCAAGTATAGAATAAGCCGCCGATAAATCGCATTGTAAAATTTTGTCGGCAAGGCGGTATATGTCTGATTCAACAGTCTTAACCGATATTTGACTAACCGTTTCTTTTGTAATAACGCCGCCATCCGCAAAGTGACAAAGTTTTTTAAGTTCGTTGCTTAAAGTGTCAATATCATCCCCCGCGGTTTCAATTAAATATCGTGCAGCCGTAATTTCCATTTTACAACCACGTTTTACAGCACCGTTTAAAAGCATTTTTTCAAGTTCGGCAGTTGGGCGGTGTTCCAAATTAACCACGCAGGCATTAACGCTTTCGCACGCCTTTAAAATGTTTTTAAACCTTCCCTTTTTATATTCAAATGAAAATGCGTCAAACCACAAAATAAATACAGTGCTTTCGGGCACTTGTGAAATTAAAGTGCAAAGTTTTTCAAAATCAGATGATGCGGCTGAAACAAAATCATAATCCCTTAAAATTACACACTTTTTATCGCTTAAAACCGGGAACTGCAAAATGGAGTCATACACATCCTGCAAAGAAGATTCGTTTTCAAACCTTTGATAATTAAAGACATCATCGGCGGGTGCAATGGGCTTTGTGATTTTTTCAATATAAAGCTTTTTTAAATAGCCATCTTCGCCAAAAAGAACAAAAACGTTACTTTTATCCGTTTTAATCACATTTTTAAGCGCTTCTTCATTAACGATAGCCATTTGCGTCTTCCCCCGCCTTCCGTAATTTTTTTATTTATAATACCCTTTAATTTTAACACATTATTTTGATTTGCACAAGCAAGCAAAGCAAATAAAATTAAAAATATTGCCGCTATCGACAAAAATGTTGCCCATTTAGGCAAAATTGAAATTGCAAACTCTGCACTTCCTAAATAATTTATTATAAAGTTGACATACTTAATAATAAAATTTGCAACAAAAAATATTAACCGCCTTATCGGGAACAACACAAACCCTGCAAGGCAAAAACAAATTGCTGCTGTGGTTGGCAAAGAAACAAGCAAATTTGTTAAAACCGACATATTTGAAACATAACCAAAAATTGATATAGTTACAGGCAAGGTGAAAACCAACGCCGAAATGCTAATCAAAGCCGCCGAAGCTAGTGATAATAAAATTTTGGATTTTATAATTTTATTTTCATTTACAAAATCAACAATCGGAACAGCCACAACCAAAATACCAAAGGTTGAAAGCACCGACAACTGAAACGCCACATTAAAAATTATAAGTGGGTTAAAAAGCAAGACAATGCTTACTGCGGTGCCCAAATTGTTTTCACTTTTGCTTTGCTTATTTAAAAGCAGCGCTAACGATATTAAAAGATATGTTATACCCGCCCTAAGCATAGACATTGTAAATCCGCAAACTGCAAAAACAGCAATAACGGTTATAAAAATTACAAAAGCTTTGAAATATCTATTATAAAAGAATTTGTTTAAAATATACGTAACAAAGGCCACAATAATTGAAAGATGCATGCCCGACACAACCATTACATGAGCCACACCTGATGCTTTTACATTATTGTAAAAAGCATCGCTAAAATAACTTTTGTCACCGGTAAGAAGCGCCAACATTGTGGCCGCTTCGTTACGCTCGAACCCGTCGAATATTGCGTCCTTTATGTAATCCTTAACCTTTGAAATACCATTTAAAATAAAGTCATTATTATTCGTAAGCACGGTTTTGCTTAAATCACCACAGATATACACACCTTGTGAATGATAATTAAGGCGAATACTGTCACTAAAATCTTTAAGTTCTACAACCCCTTTAAACGACTGCCCTTGTGAAATTTCAGGGCCTGTGTAATAGAGCAAAACTTTATCATTATTTTTTAATTGCTCACACGCTGTCACCTGCGCGGTTATTGTTGAAGTTTTGCCGTTTTTCGAATTTTGTATGCATATAAATTCACCACTGACTATGACGCCTTCTAACTTTTCCAAGCGGTCGATTTCGCCCATTTTAAAAGATGCCGACAAAACAGTCAAAAGCAATAAAACACCACAAAAAATAAAAACTCCGCTTTGTTTTTTGTGAATTAAAATAAACATTAAAATTATACACAACGCAGAAAATATAATGGCTGTAAAAAACGAAAAATAAACAAGTAAAACCGCAACGGTTGATACTATTGCCAAAAGCAGCATTGGCCTTTTCAATAAATAATTTATGGTATCTTCACTCCAATAATCGTTTACAAAACAAAAATTTTATAGTATAATAATTTGGCAAGGAGGAATTTTCCTATGAATAAGTTTAATTCCATTAAAATTTCAATTATCTTGACCACCGCGGCATTAGTGTTGCTTATCGGCTTTGCAATAATGCTTCCGTGGCTTGTTACATGGTATGTTCAACTGTCGGGCCGTAACGAAAGTCTTGCCACAACTATAATGGCAACCTGTTACCCATGTGCCCCGTTCACCGCCATTATTTTGTTTTCGCTTCGCAAAATTCTTAAAAATATTAGGGACAATAATTTTAACAAAGCCAAGGACACAAAACTTTTAAGAAATATGGCAATTTGCTGTCTTATTATTTCGGTAATAACCTTAATTTCAGGCAAACATTACCTTCCGTTTTTTATTGTTGCGGCAACTTTTTTCTTTTTAGCAATCATAATTTTTGCTTTCAAAAGCATCACGGACGAACTTTTTTCCGACAAATAACGACATAATTCGACATTATTAGATTTAATTATAAAATAGGCCCTGCAATTATGCAAGGTCTATTTCCAATTTTATCTGATTTTTATTGACAATAAATATTTGTTATGGTATGATTTATTTTAAGGTATAATATTTAATACTTGGAGGTATTTTATATGAAAAAAATTATTTGTTTGGTTATGGCATTAGCATTAACCTTTTCTTTATGCTTAACCGTTAATGCCGCAACAGGAATTAATGCAAATGAAAAAGCAGTTCTTGATGAACTTAAATCTAAAGAGGCACTTGGCAAAAACGGTTGGTCATTCTCTATTCCTACCGAATATGTAACCGCTGCTGAAAACTATTTCAACACAATCGATATGACCAACGCTCAAAAAGATACTATATTAGGTCTTATTGCAGACGGCAAAAAAATTGTAAAAGAGCAAGGCGATAAAGCGAATTTCACAGGTAAAGTTTATAACTTAAAAACTATGGAAATTTCCGCTAAGGAAAAGGTTCTTGATCTTGGTCAAAAAGCTTGTAAAGAAATTGGTCTTACCTTAACCTATTCTTCAAAAGATGACAAGGTAATCATCAAGGATGCAAAAGGCGTAGTTGCTTTCGAAAACGCACCAATTGTTAAAACCACCGGTGAAGATTTCAGTATGACAACCACTGTTGCCGTTACCGCTGTTTCAGTTATTGTTCTTGGCGGTCTTGTTGCTTTGTTTATAGTTGCAAAGAAAAAAGCTCTTTTCGTTAAATAATGAAATTTAGGGAAAACATTACCCGCATCATAAAAAAAGTTAAAAAGCCGATGAGGTTAATAATAACCCCATTGGCTTTTGCTTTTATATTGGCTTTAACCGTTATACTTGTTATAAATTTTTCGGTTGGCGATATAATCGGTTACGGCAGCATTTTATTTATGCGCACCGAAGATTATGGGCAATATGATGCGGAAAACATATTCGAGCCATCCTCGAAGGAATCGGGTATGGTTAATATTAAGGATATTAAATTTCCAACTTATGAACGGGTTTATGGCGAAATTGAAATTCACTCGGCCGATATACTTTGCCCCCTCATTTACGGCGACAGCGAGCATGCGCTTTGGCGCGGTGCCTGTCAGTATATAGGCAGTACAATTATCGGTTACGGCGGTACAACATTGGTTGCCGCCCATGTAAACCGCCATTTCAAAAACTTAAACCAAGTAAAAGTTGGCGATTATATAAAGGTAACCACCACCTATGGCGTTTATTTGTATAAGGTAAATTATACGGGTGTACACTCGGCACACGATAACAGCATTTATGACCTGTCACGCCAAGATGAAAACCTTGTGCTTTACACCTGTTATTATGAACGCACAGCCCTTGGCAATGTTAAAAAACGCTTTTTTGTTTGCGCCGATTATTTTTCGGGCCCACTTATTGATAAGGGGGTGGCAAACTAATGAAAAACACAAAACTTTCATCATTGGTTTCATATACTTTGGCCTTGCTTTTAACTTTTACAATTTTTGCAACAAGCATTTGTGCCATTTTTCTTTGCACGGTAGCCAACCCAAAAATGATTGATGAAACAATCATTAAAAGCGATTATGTAAAACCGTTAAAAGAAGAAATTTCTGCCAAGTGGGACAACCTTGCCGCAATTTGTGGTATGAGTGAACGCGACGAACTTTTGGCACTATTAACCGAAGAACAAATTGAAAACCACAGCCGTGAATATTTTAAAAACGCCTATAACGGTGAAACGATTGATATTTCCCCTTTAAAAGAAAAAGTTTACACCGTAATAAGTGATTATGCATACAAAAATGACTGGGGACTTATTTCACAAACCGAATTAGAGCAAAACATAAACGACCTTGTAAACAGTTGTATGGAAGAATATGATTTGTCTGTTAAGATTCGGCTTATGCCAAAGCTTTTCGGTACAGTGACAAAATATAAAAAAGTGGCTTTGTTCGGTTTGGTCGGCTCAGCTATAATATCACTTGGTATTATTGCTTTCATTTTCTTTTTGCAAACAGACCGCCGAAAAACTTCATTTTATGTCTTTACAGCTTTCGGCGCTAATACCTTACTTTATGGTTTTATTGTTTTGTTTGTAACACTAAACAACCTTGTAGACCGCATACCGATTGAGGCCTCCGCCCTCCACAACCTTGTAAATAAATATATACAGGATATTTTAAATTCGGTTTCAATGCTCACAATTTTGCTTTTAATTATATCGGTATTAACATTAATTTTATATTTAATACCAAAGAAAAACACAAACACCCAATAAAGCAAATACCCCTGCAACATTTAACGGTTGCAGGGGTATTCTTAATTCCCGCCGGGGCCGTCCCTGCGTTCGCGTGTATCGTGAACATCAAT
>JAZSNW010000068.1:0-4566 GCA_045536615.1 Acutalibacteraceae bacterium
GGAGTTGATCATTTGGTTTGTCTTCCTAAGACCGCTTGGCCTCCGACTTTGCGTAACCGATAACGGCCTCACAGCTGATGATCACGGCGTTCAGGAAATGGTGGCGCTTCGCGTAATCGCCGTCACCGAAATTCAGCTTGGCGAGCGCGGCTTTTGCTTCCTCGATGATACCGCTGTAACCGATCTTCAATACTTTTCCGTAGTCAACGGTAACGTGGCCGATTCCGTTATAGAAATAGTTGCCCGTCGTAAAAATATTGTGCTCGATGGCGGTCAGCGCTTCGGGCGCCATATACGACGTCGCCAGCTCGCTGGTGGTGCGGCCTTTCCAATATTTATGGATCTCCTTCAGCTTTGCGGCCGATTCCTCGGAAATATAAAACGGGTCGGCACTGCGGTTGGCGATGGTATCGAATTCCTCTTCCAGCCAGGCGTTGGAAAATTCGGGGAAGGTGGGGCAGCCGCGACGAGCTACGCAGTTGCAGCCGACGATCAGCTCGTCGTCACGAATGACAACGGGCAGTTTCTCTGCCAGCGCACGGAATGCGTGCGACTTGCGCAGATGGATCGGCAGTTCCTCCGTGTTCTTGAAGCTTTCCGTAATGATCTCGGCACGGGTGGACTCAATGGTCGGGGTGCCGGAATACAAATCATCGATCAGCTTTTGAATGCGATCGGTTTTCTTGATTTCAGCAGTATATACGTTTTTCATTTTCCAAACCTCCTGCTTTGATGACTCTATCATACACCATAACCCACGAAAAAGTCAACACTTTTCGTGCAGAAAAAAACAAAAACACAGAAAATTTTTGAAAAATACCACATCAAGCCGACAAAACAGTGGGCAAAAGTGTGGTTTTTCTTTGTTTTGGCGAAGATAATCGTTGTTTTTGCGTGTTGTATTGCTTGCGATTTTCTGCTGCAAGGCAAGAGAAGGTTGTTGCCAACGATTTTTTTGCGTGGTATAATTGGTGACGCTGATAAAAAGAAAAAACGCAACCACCCTAAAGGACAATTATGAACCATCGGGGATAAAGCCGCTTCGCGTCTTTGGCGCTCGGCGACCGTAAACGGTGCCCGCCGTCGCGCTTCGTCGCTGAAAAACAGTCCCCCGGACTGTTTTTCGGGCGCTCCTCACCCTCTCAGGGTTCGAATCCCTTGATTGTACAAAAATTAAAACCCATCCTTTTGGATGGGTTTTAGCTGGTGATCCATCGGGGATTCGAACCCCGGACACCTTGATTAAAAGTCAAGTGCTCTACCGACTGAGCTAATGAATCATTTAGACAGCTCTAATATTATAGCAAGCTACAAGCTAATTGTCAACAAAAAAATTCAAATTTTTAATAAAATTTAAAGTATATTATTGCCGCAAGTCCAATTTCTAATAAAATAATAGCGGGTATGCCAAACATAAATTTATTCTTTCTTGTTTTATGGCGTATTATACGCATTGTTATATACATTGCCAAGCCACCGCCTAAAACAGCAAGAATAAGCAAAGTTTTTTCACTTATGCGCCATTTGTTATGTTTAGCCAAATATTTATCAATCATAGTTATAAAAACCGAAACAGCACTTATAACAAACAAGTATATTAAAAAATATTTCACCTTAATACTCCACAAAAAATTTTTTATATTATACAACTGTACAAAAGTTTTGTCAAATCACAAAAAAGCGGGGGCTTCTAAAAGTCCCCCGCTTTTTTAAACCGCTTTTTCAATTTGTTTTTTAAGCTTGTTTATAATTCGTTTTTCTAACCGTGAAATATACGACTGCGATATACCAAGCGTGTCGGCAACCTCTTTTTGTGTAAATTCTTCATATCCATTCATACCAAAATGCATTTTTATAATTTGTTTTTCACGCGGCGGCAAACATTTGACAAAGCTGTTTAAAATCGACCGTTCATCCTCCTGCTCTACCCCACGACCTATTTCGTCATAATCACTGCCCAAAACATCCGACAGTAGAAGCTCGTTTCCGTCCCAGTCAATATTAAGTGGTTCATCTATTGAAATTTCATTTTTTTGCGATGCGTTTTTGCGAAGATACATTAAAATTTCATTTTCTATGCAACGAGAAGCATAAGTCGCAAGTTTTATGTTTTTATCGGGCCGAAAGGTATTTACCGCCTTTATAAGACCTATCGTGCCTATTGAAATTATATCTTCAATATTAGTGTTTGTGCCGTCAAACTTGCGGGCGATATACACCACCAACCGCAAATTGTGAACTATTAAAATATCTTTGGCTTTTTTGTCGTCACGGCTTAAAAGAATTGACTCTTCATCAGCATTTAAGGGCGGTGGCAGTGTTTGTGAGCCGTTTATATAAAAGGTCGGTTTAATAAAACCGATTTTAAGCAAAAATAAGTAAAAATATGTTTTTATCATAAATATCACCTAATTCAAAATTTTGGGGTTTATTAAAGTATTACTGCCATCGGGCAAAGGGGTTTTTGAAATTGCTAAAATTGGGCGGTTAAGCGTTATGATATGGTTTTTATATTTAACCTCTGCCCTGTCGCACCTTAACCCCTCTAAAACATCGGTTCCCGAAACTGTCATGCAGGGCAACATTCTGTAACGGCTTTTTGTTTTTAAATTTATTTGAAAATCATCACACTCAAAAAGCTTTATGACAACGCTTTTGTCAACAATTATTATTTCGCCCATTGAAAAAGCGTCTTCAATAGAATTTCCCGTGTCCACAATAGCTGTTACATTTACACTTTTTTCGTTTGCAAAAAGTGTTATATCGCACCGCTCGGCAAAGGTGGCATTTTTTGAAAAAATGCGAAATAAAATGCTGAAAATTATATAACCTATAACCGTAAATAAAACCAGCGCTATTAAAGAAATATCAAAATAAACAACCGAATTATTTATAACCATTCCGTTTGGTGAAAAGGTTAGCCAAATGGCATACATTAAACCGCCAAAGCCCACCGTCACACCAAAGAGAAGTAACACACCCTTTAAATACGCTTTAACACCTTTAAAGCCAAAGGCAATAATTGTCATAAGCATTGAAACCGCAATTTTAAATAGTGTTTCAAAAATAAAGCTTGTTTGGGGCAAAAATATGTAAAGAGATGACAGCGCACCAACAAATGCCGATAAAACAACCCACCTTGTTTTTGGCGTTTTCTTTAATATTTTGCTTACCGCAAGCAGCAAAAAATAATTTATTATAAGGTTTAAAAAAATTAAAACATCGGCATAAACAATCAACTAAAATCACCACTAAATACATTATATCTTTTAGCGTTTGAAAAAATTGTCGATTAAAAAGGCACAAAAAAATAAAACCCCACTATGCCTCGTAGGATAGGCGAATGGAACTGTAAGCACGTTTCCTTCCCTATCGTGCTTGGTGTTTCTAAACCTGTACATACTGAAGAACAATTAAAGGAGTTCGAGAAAAACAGTAAGGAAAAGTACGATTCAACCCAAGAGCAGCGGAAAATGGAAAATAAGCTTCGCAAACTTAAAAATGACCGGTTAATTGCTTCCGCTGCCGGTGATGAGCTTGAAGCCAAGCGCATACAGCGTAAAATCAATGAGCAACAAGCTGCCTACCGTAATTTTTCCGAAGAACACGACCTTTATTATGACCGCAAGCGTGCAACGGTTGAGGGGTATAGGAGGATTAGTGTTAAGGGCTTGCAAATTGATGATAAATCTGTTATAATTGAACAAGCAAGAAAAACTATGATTTCGCTAATTGAATCTGGCGAATTGCCTTTGAATCTCAATATCGGAAATCAAAATAAACACATTATAAATTCTAAAACATACAAACCCGAAGAACATAAAAGTTATATCATTGGGGGCTTAAAAGAAGCCCAAGAACTTGTAGAACAATATGGCGGCAAAGGCGAGGTAAGGGTTGATACCAAAGGTAAATGGACTAATAAAGAATTTATTATTGTGGACAAAGATATAGGTTATGTTTTTAATCCCGAAACGAATGAATTTGAACCTACCAATCGTTTTTCTATACATTATGGTAAAAAAGGAACCCATATTGTTCCAAGGAAGAGGTTGAAAAAATGAAACTTTATGAATATGAAAACAAAAACATAGAAATAACAACTGATGGTGGAGAGATTTTTAGAGGTTTGGCAACAGACTATACTCCCGCAGATGAAAACACACCTGAAATAGAAAGCATTTGCATTGGAAGTATAGAATTTTTTGCTAATGAAATCAAAAACATCACAACTATATAGGTGCTTAACAATGGATAACTTCAAAGCAGTATATAAAATCCTTACAACACTTGAAAAAGCTATGGACTTGCCCGAATTTGATATTTCGATTATCAGCGCAGACAAGCTTGGCGTAAGTGAAGAACGTTGGGCACGATATATTGAAATGATGGCTGATGTTGGGTACATAAAAGGTGTTAGCATTACAACCGATTTAACGGGGTCAACATATATTGATGCCGACAATATTCGAATAACACTTAAGGGCCTTGAGTACCTACAAGAAAACTCTATTATGCAAAAGATATACCGTACCGCAAAGGGTATAAAAGAAATAATTTAATACT
>JAZSNW010000131.1:0-3640 GCA_045536615.1 Acutalibacteraceae bacterium
TGTATTAAATGGTTGTTAATAGTGTGTGCAAAGTGGTAGGTGGGTATACCGTCAGACTTTAAAAGCACAAAATCTTCATCATTTTCGGGCATTTCAATTTTGCCCTTAATGCCGTCTTCAAAAATTACTTTGTTTTCTTCATTACCGGGGGATTTTAAACGAATAACAAAAGGTTTGCCTTCTTCGATAAGAGCTTTTGCTTCTTTAAAAGTAATGTCGCGGTGTTTTGCCCATTTGCCGTGATAACCTGTGCGGATTTTTTGGCTTTCTTGTATTTCACGCACTTCTTCTAATTCTTCGGCGGTGCAAAAACAAGGGTAAGCATAACCTTTAATAATTAAATCCTTAACATAGGTTTGATAAATTTCAGCACGCAAGCTTTGTTGATAGGGGCCATAGTCACCCCTTTGGTTTGTGCCGCTGAAAAAGCCCTCGTCAATGGTGATGCCAAAACGGTTAAGACCATCTATAATATTTTCAATACCGCCCTCAATTTCGCGTTTTTTGTCGGTGTCTTCAATACGGGTAAAGAACACACCGCCCGATGAGGTTGCGGTAATGCGGTTTACAAGGGCTGCAAAAAGTGTGCCCAAATGTAAATATCCTGTGGGGCTTGGGGCTACACGAACAACCCTTGCACCCTCGGGCAAATTGCGGGCAGGGTAAAGGTTTTCGTAATATTCGGGTGTTTTGTCGATATTCGGCAAAAGCAGATTTGCAAGTGCTGTATAGTCTGTCATAAAAAACTCCTAAATTTCAAAAAACAAAGGGTACTGTAAAAATACCCTTTGTGTGAATTAAAAACTATTTTGCGAGAAGCTTGTTAAGCTCGTTCATAAAGGTGTTAATGTCCTTAAACTGGCGATAAACCGAAGCAAAACGAACATAGGCAACTTCGTCAATAGCTTTAAGTTTTTCCATAACAAGTTCGCCAATTTTTTCGCTGCTTACTTCACGGTCAAGTGAATTTTGGATGATAACTTCAATTTCGTCTATCATATTGTCAAGTGTATCAATAGATACCGGACGCTTTTCACAAGCGCGCAAAAGACCTGTCATAAGTTTGTCGCGGTTAAATGATTCGCGTGATTTGTCCTTCTTAATGACAATAATCGGAAGACTTTCGATTATTTCATAGGTGGTAAAACGTTTAGTGCATTGTAAGCATTCGCGTCTGCGGCGAATACGTTGACCCTCGTCAGTAGGGCGTGAGTCGATAACTTTACTTTCTTCATAACTGCAAAACGGACATTTCATAAAATATTACCCCTTATTTAAAGAATTATCCAAATTTTACTTGTATTATACTATATATAGTGGTAAAATACAAGCATAAATTTATTTTTTAGGAGAGGTTTTATGTCATATTTACAGTTGGAAAAGCCGATTTCAGGCGATACAGTTGCAATTATGCACACCACATTGGGTGACATTAAAATTAAACTTTTTAAAGATGAAACACCCAAAACCTTTGAAAACTTTACAACCCACGCTAAAAACGGTTATTATAACGGCCTTATTTTTCACCGCGTTATTAAAGATTTTATGATTCAAGGCGGCGACCCAATGGGCACAGGCATGGGTGGTGAATCAATTTGGGGCACTAAATTCCAAGACGAATTTACACCAAATCTTCACAACCTTCGCGGTGCGCTTTCAATGGCAAATGCAGGTCCTAACACAAACGGCAGTCAGTTCTTTATTGTTCAGGCAGATACTTGCCCACAAAATATGCTTTCTCAAATGGCAGATTTAACTGATGCTTATCCGCCTGAATGTGCAAAAGCTTATGCCGAAATGGGCGGCACACCTTGGCTTGATTTCCGCCATACTGTTTTTGGTCAAGTGTTTGAAGGTATGGACGTTGTTGACAAAATCGCCAACACAAAGGTTGGTATGAACGACAAACCAATGTTTGATGTAACAATTGAAAGCATAGAAATTATTGAAATTTAATTTTTAAGAATAAAACACTCCTTTTGTCCTAAAAATAACGGATAAAGGGAGTGTTTTTTATGCAACCAACAAAAAAGACATACGACAAAATGACAAAAAAGGCGTCGCCACCGTCACCAAAACTTAAAGACTGCACATTGGCATTTTTGGTGGGCGGTTTTATTTGCACAATCGGTCAACTTTTAATGGCAATTTATGAAAACTGCGGTTTTAAAACCGATGAAGTTAAAATGTTAGTACCATCAACGCTTATAACAATTGCCGCAATTTTAACGGGGCTTGGTTGGTTTGACCCCATTGCAAAATTTGCAGGGGCGGGGACATTGGTGCCAATCACCGGCTTTTCTAATGCCGTTGTTTCACCCGCAATCGAATTTAAAAGTGAGGGCTATATTTTAGGTGTAGGGGCTAAAATTTTTACAATAGCAGGCCCTGTAATTATGTACGGCACAGTGGCGAGTGTGATTTATGGTTTTATTTATTGGATAATGCAGATGATATAGAAAAAGCTTGACCAATTTGGTCAAGCTTTTTTTGTTTACAACATTTCTTCATCATACACTGCTCTTGCGCCGCCGATAAATTTCGGGCGGGTGCGGGCCGCCAAAACAGTTGCTTCACCAATGATATTGTTTTTAAGCCGTAAGGGCACTGCAACCTTTTTTAAATGCATACCGATTAAGGTGAAGCCAATATCAAGCCCTGCATCTGCTTTAATTTCTTCCACAACAATAGGGTCTTCAAAAGATGAATATGCTTTGGTTGCCAAAGAACCGCCCGCCTTTGGCTGTGGCACAACATTAACCGTTTCAGCAAAGGGGAGTGCTTTACGCTCGGTCACTATTGCGCGGTTTAAATGCTCGCAGCACTGAACAGCAAGAAAAATGCCTTTGCTTTTTGTGAAGTCATAAAGTGAATTGAATATTTCATTGGCGGTGTCGGGGCTTGAATTTGTACCGATTTTTGAGCCAATAACCTCGCTTGTTGAGCAACCAATTACAACAATATTACCCTCACGCAGCTTTGCAGCTTCGCAAAGCTCGGCAATGGCGGATTTTGTTTGTTCGTAGATTGAGTAATTCATAATATCACCACTTAAATACTTGATAATTAGTTGTTGTATAATTTTGCAAGGCCACCCTCTGATGTTTCGCGATATAGGTGAGATAAATCTTTACCCGTTTGATACATTGTTTCAACCACAACGTCAAAAGAAACCTTTCGACTTGCAAACAAAAAGTTGGCAAGACTTAAAGAATTAATTGCGCGCATTGCTGCAACGGCATTTCGTTCAATACAAGGAATTTGTACAAGACCGCATACAGGGTCACAGGTAAGTCCCAAATGATGTTCAATAGCAACTTCGGCAGCATATTCTATTTGGTCAATTCCCATTTCAAATAGTTCACACAAAGCGGCAGAAGCCATACTACAAGCGGTGCCGATTTCGGCTTGACAACCACACTCGGCGCCACTGATTGATGCGTTTGTGCTAACAATATTTCCAATAAGACCTGCAACTGCAAGTGCACGGATAATGTCATCATCAGTAAAATTATTTTTATCCTGCATATATTTCAAAACAGCAGGCAGAACTCCGCAAGAGCCGCAGGTGGGCGCGGTAACAATCACACCGCAATCGGCATTCTGCTCGCTGACCGCAAAGGCATAGGAGCAAACCAAG
>JAZSNW010000103.1:0-9302 GCA_045536615.1 Acutalibacteraceae bacterium
ATTTATATCACACATTACGGGTTTCATACCACATTTTACTATCGCATGGGTAGTAGAAGCAAATGTAAAGGGTGTGGTAATAATTTCACTTTCCTTTGGAAAATCAAAGGCAGATAAAATATTTTCAAGCCCTAAATGACCATTAACATATAATTTTATATTTTCAACTGATAAATACTTCTTTAAATTGTTCTCTAACTTTTGGTGCTTGGCACCCATATTGGTAAGCCAATGGCTTTCCCACAAATCTTTAATTTCCTCACAATATTCTTCATATAAAGGCATAGAGGAACGAGTAACATTGATATGTGACATTTATTGACCTCTCTTTAAAAATCCCTTTAAAATTCCAAGTAAATAGTAAAACATTTCAAACTTAAACACAGCCGAAACACCTATATATATTATTGCGCCGGTTACAACCTGTAAAACAAGTGTTAGTATAAGCGGCATAGATAATAGGGACAGTAGATAAACGGGTATACCCATGCCAACCGCAAGTAATAAATAAGGCAAAATATCCTTGATTTGCTCAGCCCAACTATAATTCAACAGTTTTTTATTTGGGTATGCGTTTATTATAGTGGACAATAATGTACCCAAAAGCAGACTATAAGCCATAGCTTCAACGCTGATAAACATTGTTGATAAAACAAGGATAACGCCCACAATTTTCTTAGCAACCTCAAGCTTTAAAAACCAATCGCTGCGCCCCATTGCCTTGATAGCATTTAAATTTGCCGTATGAATTGGATAGAACAGATACGAAATGCAAAAAATACGCATAAAGAACACACATTCTAACCACTTTTCAGTCAAAATAAGCTTAATAAGCGGTTCAGCACAAACAGCAAGTCCTACCATCATAGGTGCAATTATATAAGTGCTGGTACGAATTGAACGCCTTGCCATACTTTTCACGCGCCCCACATCATTTTGTTCTCGGGCCATTGTGGGCAAAAGCACACTGTCTATTGAATAATTTATATTTGTAATAATTATGGTAGGAAAATTATTGCCCTTGTTATAGAAAGCAAGGTCCTTTATTGTGTAAATTTTCCCTATTAACAATTGCCTAAAGTTTTCATAAACAGAACTCAACAAATTAGATACCAACAACTTCCAACCGTAAGAAAACAACCCCTTTAAACGCTCAAATGAAAACTGCCATTTCGGGCGCCACGGAATTGTAAACCATAAAACCAATGTGCTGACTATATCGTTAATAAGATGTTGAGTAACCAATGCCCATATGCCAAAGCCGTAATAGGCCATTGCAATTCCTATTAAGGCAGATATTACCGAACCTGACAAGGTTGAATAGAAAAAGTTTTTAAAAATCAAATTTTTTGAAACATAAGAAATTTGAATGTTTTTTACACCTGCAATAATAAGGCAGCATCCCAAAGCGCGAATTACTGAGATTAATCTTGAATTATCGTAAAAGGCCGCGATTAAAGGCGCGCAAAAGAATAATATCACATATAATAGTAAACTGCTGATAAAATTAAAATAAAATAGTGTTGAAAAGTCCAAATTATCGGCATTTTTCTTTTGTATAAGTGCTACGCCCATACCACTGTTTATAAAAGTATTAAGCAAACTGATTATAACTGTAACAATTGCTATCTCGCCATAAACTTCTGGCATTAAAAGTCGGGCTAGGATAACCGACAATATAAACGATACGCCTTGAGCACCACAACGCTCGGCAAATCTCCAAATTAAGTTGGCGAAAACCTGATTGTTTTTATTTGCCACTAAATTTCATTCCTTCGTTAAAAATTTAAAACCCTTCTCCATCGAGAACCTTTTTCTTCGTCAGACAAACTGCAAAAATCATAATAAATTTGATATGTTTGTGTGTCAGCAGGATGGCAAAATTCTTCAAAGGTCATTGAAGAAATTTTGTCTTCCGCATACACATCAACGCCCATTGAACTAAAATAATCATATAAAGGAGAATTTTCTTGTAAAAATACCTTTGCGTTTGCATAAAGCAATAATTTTATATTTCCAAGTGCAATCTGGCGGTTTGAATAAAGTATCGCAATATCTATTTTTTTCATAAGCTGGCAATAATCCGCATAAGGCATAAAATCGCGATACTGCGTAACCCTATCTTCGCCAAAAATATCAACAGCGTGGTTCATCACCCTATCGGCATAATCACCCTCACCATAGCTTAAAGGCAGATGAATTTGCACATTTTCAGTCGCATATTTTGCTATATCATCTAAAACTTTTATGTGTTCTAAATTTTGCGTTGCCCTGTGCCCTATTAAAATGTTAACCGCTTTATTAGGAGCGAATTCCTTGACTGCAGCACGGTTTTTTAATTCGAAATCATCAACCGCCGGAACACTGGTGTAATAAGGACACACAATTACTTCGCCACGACCTTTAAGCGTTTCCTTATAAAACTTAACGTCGGGCTCAAAAATGCAAACAACCTTTTTAAAGGATTTTAACAGATGCCTTCTAATAATATTGGCAATTTTCGTTTTAAAAGAACCGCCTGTAAACGTCCACTCATATAAATCTCCGCCCCATTCAATCCAAATACATTTTTTCAAAAGCTTGGGATGGGTTAAAAGCTCAACAATAATTTTATTCGAATGTTTGAAGAAGTGGAAAAACACCTTGTCTGCGCATCTAATCCAAGGAATAAATGTCAAATTATTTTGGTTTTTAGACAAATCAAAAATGTTATCTTCGTTTATTAAATCTTCCGGCAGTGCCAATTTTTTTTTGCATATTATATAAGCCGTTTCAGTGTCCTCTTCCATCTTTTTTAAAAGCCGAATATTTGCCACTGCCGTTGACGTAGCTTCTGAATAAATATGAACATATTTATAATTTTTCATATTATAAATGCACTTCTCCTTAAATTGAAAACAATTTTTTACCAACCTTTTTAATTGCAAAATAAAGTTTTGGTGAAATTAAAGCAACCTTGAATAGCAAGGTGTGTATTTTTCCATAAGAGTTTCTTTTTAAAAAATATTTTTTATACTGTTTTATGTAACCTTTTAGCAAAGCCAAAGTTTCCGGAGAATTCATCTTGCTGTTATAATAAATATACATAAAATGAAGACATAAATTACAAAGGGTTGCATATGCAATTTCGGAAATTTCGGGATGTTTTTCTGCTGTTATATCAGCAATTTTTAAATAAGTTTTTATGCCACTGATTTTGCGTTGTGTCAAAGGCATTGCGGTGTTTGTAACACCGCCGGCATGCTGATAATAATGATATACCGGTGCAGGATTATAAGCGATTTTTTCGCAATTCATAAAATATCTAACGGCAAAATGCAAATCCTGTGCCATACCAAGTTCAGTGTCAAATTCAAGATTTTCTCTTCTTATAATATCCAAATGATACAACTTATTTACTGCAAAACCACAATATGCATTAGGTGTCATTAACAGTTTAAGAGCAGCTTCTTTGTCAAGTAAGCATTCTTTACCGTCTGCGTTTTTAACCACCTCATAATCTTCATATGTGGTATATGTGCCGCAAATTTCCAAATCGGCGTTGTATTTTTCCCTTAATTTTATCAAATTGCTTAAATAGTTACTGTCTGTCCAATCATCTGGGTCGGGGAAAATTACATAATCACCATTTGCAATTTTCATACCCGCGTTTCGTGCAGATGAAAGTCCCCCGTTTTCTTTGTGTAAAACCGATATTTTTTCGTGTTCTTTTGCTAATCGGTCACAAATTTCCGGGCTATTATCAGTTGACCCATCATCAACCAAAATTATTTCATATAAATCATAGTCTTGTTTTAACAAACAATCAACAGCTCGCTCCATAAATTGGCCCATATTATAAATAGGAACTACAACGGTAATAACAGGATTATTTTTTGTCATTTAAATTATTCTCCAAAATAGTTTTTACAACCTCGTGGTGGGCTTCGCAACGAATATATGCCAAAGTTACACGCATTTTTTTCTTTTTAACGAATAAACTTACAAGTTTGTTGCCAAACATTCTGTTTAATTTATTAAAAACTCTTGATTTGCCATAAACATTTGGCAATACCAATGCTTCACTTCGTTTGCAAAAATTATCCCACTCGTCTTTTATAATTTGCGGGTCCATAAGTGGTTTTGAATCTTCAAAAAATTCATTGATACGCGCTGTATATTCTTCTTTGGGCGCAAACTTAACACCATTTTCAAGTGCTGATAAAAGGTTGTGTTCGAGTTTTATATTACCATCACTTAAAATTAAGGTGAAAATCAGTCCCTCGTTCCACGCATTACTGTTTTTGCGATAGCCAAAAATACTGTTACCTTGACCATAGACAATGGGTTTACTCTCATATTCTTCCTTTGTACCAATGCAATGACTGTGTTGACAAAAGACTGCATCGGCGCCGCTGTCTACCATTGCCCTGCACTTTTTTTGAAGCAAGGGTGATGGGAATTTATAATGTTCTATACCACCGTGATATAAAACAATTACATAATCACAATCTTTTTTAAGATTTGCAATAAAATTTAAACTTTTATAAGGGTCAAACCAGTTAGCACCCGCCGAATTTTCGGTTGCCAAATTAAATTCGTGCTCGGCAAATGAAACAAAAGCAACCTTTTTGCCTTTAATTTCAACAACCAAAGGTTTTGATGCTTCATCAGCATTTAAGCCACCGCCAAAATAAGCCAAATCACAGTCATTTGCTAATTTAAGTGTGTCCT
This sequence comes from Acutalibacteraceae bacterium, assembly GCA_045536615.1. GTDB lineage: Bacteria > Bacillota > Clostridia > Oscillospirales > Acutalibacteraceae > UBA737. The sequence goes on from JAZSNW010000103.1 coordinate 4,714, forward strand.
TAACACCTTGTTCGCCATAGTCTAAAATATGATTATTGGCAAGAGAAATAGCATCAAACCCAACATTTTTAAGAAGCCCCACAACATTTGGCTTTGCTTTTAAATTTGGACCTGTTTTAATAATGGGCTTGTCACACTCTGTCGCGGGACATTCAAAATTACAAATTGAATAATCCGAATTTTGAAGTATAGCGCTAATATCCGAAAACAATGCGTTTGGGTTATTATCAAACAATTCTTCATAATCTTTTGTCGGACAAATATCACCCAATATAGTAATTTTAATTTCTTGAGACAAGGATTAAGCCCCCTTTTTCATTAAAACTTATGAATTATATATTTCTTTAACAAGAACCGCTTCTGCCGAAACATCAAAGCCCGATTTTCTAACGGCATTTTCTATTTCGTTGGTATCAACTGATTTAATTTCAGAATAGTTATTTATAATATAGTCGACCCATTGTTCAGGGTCGTTTCCATCAATAAAAGAAACTAAATTAGCGCCAACATCACAAAGTGTTGGGAAACCGCCTGATAAAATGCAGTTCACACCACTTGCCTGTGCTTCGACTGCGGTTAAACCAAGTCCCTCACGCACAGAGGTGCCCAAATATAGATCAAACCCGTGGTAAAGTGCAGGCAAATCTTCACGAACGCCAACATAATGAAAACGAGGGTCATTTCCGAGTTTTTCAAAAAGGTAATTAACCGAACTGTCGGTTTGCTTTCTGCCCGCCACGATATAATGACAGTCAAATCCCTTTTCCCAAAGTTTTTTAATCACGTCAGCGGCAAATTCATAATTTTTCACCTTTGCAATTCGGCCAACAGTACCTATAACAAAAGCATCTTTCGGAATTTTAAGTTCATCACGGATGGTTTCGCCCGAATACCTTGAAAATTTTTCAAGGTCGATAGCGTTATGAATTACCTTGGCTTTTTCGCTTTCACAATGTTTTTTAGTAAAAAGACTTGCAAGTGCTTCTTTCGAACAACCAAAATAATCGGTTGCGTACTTATTTATCCAATATCTTTGGAGATATAATTCGGTGTAATTTGCAATTTTTGATATAATGCTTCCGTTAAACCTCAATTTTGCGTGACTGTGAACAATTATCTTTTTAATCCCTGCTTTTGCGGCGCATTTTGAAATAATGCCACCCTTTGAATTAAGGTGAGAATGCACCGCATCTATATGACCGATTTGTTCTATAACGGCTTTAAATTGGCGGGAAAATTCTTTAATTCCCACATCCCAAACGGCATCTATATAATACATTTCAATGCCCAATAATTTAAGCTCGTCATCAAAATCACCTTTGGGACGACTTCCCTTTTTGGCAACAACCAAAAATATGAAACGAAAGTCGTTATGTAAATGCCTTACCAAATCCATCAGCATCATTTCCGCGCCACCGCGGTCCATGGTGCCGGTTACTTGTAAAATTGTTTTCATAAATTTTTATCCTTTTATATCCCACATATCGCCGACAATTTTGTCATATTCTTTTGGCACAAAGTCGGGCGCACCGCCCGCGGGGAAAAAGGTAAGTTCTCCAAAATAAACCTTGCCCTTCACTTGATATAAATCAACACGAACATAAGAAAATGGTTTTGACAAATCGGTAGCAATTTTCTTCATTTCCTCAAACGCATAAGGCATATCAACCTTTATGTCAGGGTTGTGTGGTAAATCTTTGCCAAAAGGCATAAGTTCCCAATTCATATTGTAAAAGTTTCTTGTGTTTTGGTCGGTGTATCTACCAACCTCCAACTGTAAAAATTCCGGTTTTCCGTTAAAACAATAAAACTTATAATCCACAAGTCCGCCCGATTCATCCTCTAAATACTTTTCGGCAACTATGCGCTTTTTAAGTTTCTTATATACCCATTCGCGACCGCTCCAATAAATGTCTTGTTTAAGCCAGAGTCGCATAAGGGCTTTTTCTTTTTTCCAATCTATATCGTCTTTGTTGCGAACAATAAGATTCCAACCGCTTGCATGGGCCGCCTTTAAAACAAACTGCTGCGGCAAGTCGTTTATGGGTATATCTTTAACCGATTCAAAAACACCATAGCTTTCATTTAAAAGGTGCTCATACCCACAGTCTATTATATACTCTCTCACATCGTGCTTGTCTGCACATTTTGACATTAAAGGGTTATGAGAATTTAATTTATACCATTGTTGCTTTTCGCTAAAAGTTTTAGGCGAATTAAGGTTTGGCGTTAAACCACCCGATTTTTTCTTGTAATAGCGAATAACCGCATTTTCATCGTTTAATATGGCGGGGTTAATTTTACATTTTAAAATATGATACCAGTGGATTAAATACTCTAAAACAAATCCTCTGTCGCCCATAAATATATCTCCTTTTATCTTTGCCAAATAAATTTGAAAGTGTTTTCTTTACCAATATCCACATACCAAAACAAGAAAAACAAAAGTATAATAACCCATTTTGCAAGAATTTCTAATTTTTTGTCTTCAAAGACAACTAACTTACCCATTGCAAGCGGTAGCAAAACCAAAAGATAAATATTGACGCGTGATAAATACGGGCTATTCATACCTATAACACTTAACAAACCATATAAAATAAGTATGTTAAGATAAAAAGTTTGTTCTTTATCTTTCGGAGATTTAAAATATAAAAATAAACAAAAAGCTGCAGGTACAATACAAACAACCACTCTTAAAATATTTACCTGGTTTGCCATATAATCGAGCGTTGTGTCTATTGCTTCATCCTTCAATGCACCAATGAAAGAGAATATAAGTTCATAGTTATTTAGTAAAACGATAGAGCCAATTGTCAAAATAAGAATATTCTTGACTGAAATTTTATTTCTTGAAATAAAGTAAGGAATAATCATTACAATTGCAGAGGCGTGGAAAAGAAATGCCAATAAAACACAAAGCAAATATTTCCAAGGTTTTTTATTTAAGATAAATCTATGTCCCAAACAAATAATTGCGGCAGCAAAAAACTGTCTAACACCGTTAAATGAACCGCTCCATATACCTGTGAAAATAAACAAAAGTGATGAAAATACATAGGTATCAGTATATTTATAGGTTACATATAGAATCATTCCTATTGTGATTGTGGCTGTCACAAATATAAACACTGCACCGTCATTAGTAAATAAATTTATTATGGAAGCAATAATCGGGAAACCAGGTTCATCAACTTTTCTGATATATTCCCATAACTTGGGCGGATAATTTTCTAAAGCGTTATAGTAAAAGCCAAAATCAGTTCCGACCCGATACCGCAAACCTGCAACCACAATCAAGCATGTAGCAGTAAGCCCCAAAAAAAGCTTAGTGTTAAAAGTCCTTCTTGTTAATGTATTTGACTGTGATATTGATGATTGCTGCGTAATTGCCAAACAGGAAAAAACAATAGTTATTAAAACTACAATAAAATATACGGTCATTTATTTGTCCTTTTTAACATTGAATTTCTTTTTTTGATATTTTCTATACATATCGATTAACGAATAAGGCACTAAACCTTTTAAAATTTCCACGGCTGATGGTATAATGAGCGAACTTATAGGAAAACCAATTAGTTTATAGCCATGATATCTAATTTTTATGACGTTCCAACGCACTTTGAAGGTTCGCCTTCTAATTGCAGCTGCGTCTTCTCTAACCAAATAAAGCGGCTCGGCTAAATTAACACCTTTAAATCCCTTTGCAAAAAAGCGGAACCACAAATCATAATCTTGTGAACGCACCGTCATTTTTGACACACGGTAACCGCTAACCGCATCATAAACTCTTTTATAAGTCATAATGGTTGCGTGATTAAAGGGTACACCCTTTTTTAAATCATATTTGTTGGGAAATTCGGGCTTTAAAACCACATCAATTTCCCCGTCATCGTCAAAGCGCTTCATCGATGTACCGACAAGGTCAATATCGAGATGACTTTCTAAAAATTCAACCTGTTTTTGTAAACGGTCAGGTGTACTAAGGTCATCCGCATCCATTCTGGCAACATATTCGCCGCTTGCGTATTTTAAACAATGGTTTAAAGTATATGAAAGTTTTGAATTAACTTCATTTTGGATAAGGATTATTTTATCGGGATACATATCGGCGAATGTTTTTGCAACTTCATAAGTATTATCAGTTGACTTATCATCGCACAATATAAGTTCAAAATTCTTATATGTTTGGTTTAAAATAGAGTTTATAGCATCCGGTAAATATTCACTGCAATTGTATATGCCCATAATTACCGAAACTTTTTTATCTCCCATTATAAATTCTCCTTATACCATTCGATTGCGGCATCTATACCACGCTTGAAGTCCCACTCGGGTTCGTAACCCAAAAGCTCTTTAGCGCGGCTTATATCAGCGTTGCTGTGCTTAATATCGCCCTTGCGGTCGGGACCATAAATTGGCATAATATCAACCCCAAGCGCTTTTGTAAGACCGAAATAAATATCATTAAGATATTCACGACCGCCATAAGCCACATTATATGCTTGACCGTCAGCTTCCTTTGGTGCAAGACAGGCCTTTAAATTGGCTTCAATAACATTTTCGATATAAGTAAAGTCGCGGCTTTG
>JAZSNW010000023.1:0-10732 GCA_045536615.1 Acutalibacteraceae bacterium
TTTGGCATAAATTATGATGTCGACTTTGGTGAAGACCCAACAGGCATTTTGGGTGTAACATTAACCGTTCTTTCAACGGCGGTTATTCCCCCACTTGTTGAAGAATTTGCCTGTCGCGGTGTTTTGCTTGGCGCTTTAAGAAAATTTGGCGACGGATTTGCAATTATGGTGTCAGCAATAATGTTTGGTCTTATGCACGGCAATTTTCAACAAGCCCCATTTGCTTTTTTGGTTGGGCTTGTTTTGGGCTTTGTAACTGTTAAGTGTGGTTCAATTTGGCCTGCAATTTTAATTCACGCTTATAATAATTTATCTTCGGTTATTTTCCAATATGCCTTTGCGGATGTGTCGGTTAATTTGCAAAGCATTATTTACACATTTTATTTAACCATTTGCCTTTTAGTTGGGTTTGTTGGCATTATTATTTTGAAAAAAGACAAAGATTTCTTTAAAATTGCGCCCGCCAACACCGAAACAGGTGAAAAACAAAAATATAAATGGTTTTTCTTAACCGAAACCACACTGTTTGTTATTTTAATTTGCATTTATGATGCAATAAAATATTTTAAAGTTTAAAAGGGAGAGGTTTTTATGGAATATGGCTATCCATCTTATGATTCGTATTCATCAGTAAATGATATTTTTAATTCATCTGATTTAGCGCTCTTAGGCGGGGTAACTCTTATATTTATTTTTGGATTATTATTTTTTACATTTGCCTATCTTATTGTTGCAATAATTTTTCAAGGTATTGGTATTATGAAAATGCACCAAACTCTTGGTTTAAGACACGGTTGGTTTGCGTTTGTTCCCGTTTTAAATAGCTACGCTTTAGGTAAGGTTGCCGAGCACTACATAAAAGCAAACGGTAAAAAGTCGGCAAGGTTTTCTATAATATTAACTATTCTAAGCGTTGTTCCTCTGATAATGGTTTGTTTGTTTTTTGTTCTTGCATTATTTGTCGGTATTGGATTAGGTGCAAGTGGTGCAACACCGGCTGACGTAGAAGCAGTTACGCTTGTAATACAACTTGGATATTATTTAGTTTACTTTCCTGTTATTATAGGTATTTCAGTTGTTCAATATATTGCTTTGTGGCGTATATTTGCAATTTTTGCAAATAAAAATGCTACGCTTTATCTTGTACTTTCTATTTTCATAGGTATCAGTCCTTTTCTAATTTTTGCTTGTCGCAATGGGCAACCGTCTTGTGTGTCACTAGTTTTGAAAGAAAAAGAAACGATTAACCAAACTTTATAAACTTTTAAAAGGGGGCTCTAACTGAAAAAATGTTAGAGCCCCTTTATTTTTAGGTGAATTTATGAACAAAGAATTTATGAATCTTGCCATTTTAGAGGCAAGAAAAGCCGCCGATGAGGGTGAAGTACCCGTTGGTGCAGTAATTGTGAAAAACGGGGAAGTAGTTGCCAGTGCACATAATAGGCGAGAGCAGCTGCAAAATGCACTATCCCACGCCGAAATTGAAGCAATAAATATTGCTTGTCAAAAACTTAATAGTTGGCGTCTTGATGACTGCGAGCTATATGTTACATTAGAACCTTGCCCAATGTGTACAGGTGCAATTATTAACGCAAGAATTAAAACCGTAGTTTTTGGCGCTTATGACAGCAAAATGGGATGTATGGACAGCGTTATAAATTTGTGTGATTATCCCTTTAACCACAAGGTAGAAATTTACGGCGGCATTATGGAGGATGACTGCCTTAAAGTTTTACAAGGTTTTTTCAAAAAATTACGCTAAAAAACGCTGTTTTTAAGCCGATAGAAAATTATAAAACGATACATTACTTGTTTTATAAAAAACAAACGGCTGAAAAAGGGCTATTTTACAAGCGTTTTTACAGACTTTTTGGGTATTATTCCGAGATAGAATAGAACACCGACATATAAAGCGCAAGAAAAACTTATTAAAAATATTATGTAAACCAAATTATTTTGCAAATTTATAAGTTTTAAAACTGTTTCACATATTGTTGACACCGTTATTGCCGACAAAATTGGGATGAACAAATCAACAAAAATTTTAATTTTTGCCCCGCTTATTTTAATGAGTCGGCCAACATTTAAAAGACAGGTTAAAAGGTTTGAAAAATACATAATTAAAATAAAACCGTTTATCCCCATTTTCGGTAAAAGCAATAAAACCAAAATAATTCTTGATGCTGAATCGCTTATGGCGGTTTTAAATGTGAAGTTTTGTTGGTCAAGACCTTTTAAAATGCCGTCGCAAATGCTGTCAAGGTACATAAGGGGGACAATGGGCGAAAGTGCTTTTAATAAAAAGCCAACATTTTGGTCGTGATAGATTAAAAAACCTATTCTTTCACCGCCAAAGAAAAACAAAACACCGCACAATATACCGCAAAGAAGTGTTAACTTTATAATTTTTTCGCTCGCACTTTTTATGGTATGGCGGTTTTTATTTGTGACTGCTTCCGATATTTCGGGAATTAGTAATGTAGATACGGAATTTAGTATAGCGGACGGGAAAAACAATAGTGGTAGCGCCATACCTTTAATCATACCAAACTGCGAAAGTGCGTTTTCGCCCGATAAATGATATTTTGCCAAATTTTTGGGCACCAAAACGTTTTCGCCTGTTCTTAAAAGAGAATTTAAGTATCTGCCGCTTGTTATGGGCACGGTAATATGTAAAATTTTGCGGAAAATACCGGTTGTTGTGTCGGTTTTTGTTGATTTAAGTTTTCTTTTGTCGAAAATATATGATATATACAAAAGCAAAAAGCCAAACATTTCGGCAACGGCATCCCCTAAAATAATGCCAAAGCAACAGGCAGCAAGACCTTTTTTAATAAACATTTTTATAAATAAAACAACAACCAAAATTCTGACCGCTTGTTCAAAAATTTGACCAATAGAATTTGATAAAACCCGTCGCCGTGCGATAAAATACCCCCTAAGGCAAGAGGAAAACGCCATAAAGGGAAGAGAAAGCGGTAAAATTTTAAGGGAAGGCACCGCGCGGGCATCTCCTAAAATATTTTTGCCGATAAAATCGGAGCCGAATATTATCAAAGCTGCTGAAAAAACGGCAACTGTAAGACAAAGCCAAACTGCGCGGTTTAGCACACGTTTGCAGTTTTTGGGCGTTTCTTTGGCAATTTCTTCGGCGCAAAGGCGGGTGACTGCGGTGGAAATTCCACTTGTGGCAAAGGTAGATGCCAAAACATAAACCGAAAAAACAAGTTGATAAAGTCCAATACCCTCGCTACCGATTGCGCCCGACAGCCAAACTTTAAAAATTATGCCCGCAAACCGCAGCAAAAGGGAAGTTGCGGTTAAAATTGCGGCGTTTTTTATAAAAACAGTTTTTTTCAAGCAAATCGCCCCAAAATAGAATATATTTCATTGTATGACGAGTCGGCTTGTACTAATGAGTATTGAAATATTTAGAAAAATTTAGTATAATCAAAAGGTGAGGAGTGATGATATGGCATCGCCTTTGGCAGATAAATTAAGACCGCAAAAAATAGAAGATGTCTTCGGGCAAAAGCACATTTTGTCGGACGGTAAGGTTTTAAAGCGAATTATTGATTCAAAACAAATACCAAATTTAATATTTTACGGCCCGTCAGGTGTCGGCAAAACCACCGTTGCAAACATTATTGCTGAAAATTGCGGTAAAAAGCTGTGTTATTTAAATGCTACCACCGCTTCAACCGCCGATATTAAGGAAATTATTTCCACCATTGGCACTTTTGATAGCAGTAACGGTATTTTGCTTTATCTTGATGAAATTCAGTATTTCAACAAAAAGCAACAGCAAATTTTGCTTTCTTATATAGAAAACGGCGATATAACCCTTATTGCCTCCACCACCGAAAACCCGTTTTTTTATGTTTATAATGCCATATTAAGCCGTTCAACTGTTTTTGAATTTAAACCCCTTTCGCGTGATGATATTGTGGGGGTTATAACCCGCGGTATCGGCATTGTAAGTGAGGAAAAACAAAAGAAAATCAACATAAGTGAGGATGCAATAAGAAAAATTGCAACCTCGGCCCATGGTGATGTTCGTAAAGCCCTTAACACATTGGAACTTTGCCTTGTTACCGCTGAAAACAGTAAAGGCATTGATGTTACTGATGATTTATTGGAAGAAATTTTGTCTTCAAACTCGGTTAGATATGACCGCGAGGGTGACCAGCATTATGATATAATTTCGGCTTATCAAAAATCGATGCGTGGCTCTGACCCGGATGCCGCAATTTATTATTTAGGTCGGCTTTTGGCGGCGGGTGATTTGCCAAGCGCTTGCAGGCGCCTTTTGGTTTGCGCAAATGAAGATGTTGGCCTTGCTTACCCGCAAATAATTCCAATTGTAAAGGCGGCTGTTGATACTGCAATGTATGTTGGTTTGCCCGAAGCACGACTGCCATTGGCAAATGCAGTTATTTTGGTGGCAACTGCGCCAAAATCGGTCACCGCTCATGATGCGATTAACGCCGCAATGGCAGATATTGAGAGGGGACTTGGGATAGAAATTCCACGCCATTTGCAAAACAAACATTTTGATGGCGAGGATGCTGAAATAGTTGGTCAAAACTATAAATATCCACACAATTATAAAGGACATTATGTAAACCAACAATATCTCCCTGATGACATAAAAAACAAGAAATATTATACCTTTGGCGATAATAAATTTGAGCAAACTTCAAAAGATTATTGGGATAAAATTAAAACGCCTAATAAATAATAAATTTTAAGTTTATTTACTGATTATAGGCGCAAGAGGTGAAAAAATTGAAAGAAAATACTCTTCCAAAAAAGACCACAATTCTTTGGCAAGTAAGAATTATTTCTATTACCTTATGCTTAGTCGCGCTTTGTTTTTATTTTTCTAACTTATTTGTTTACTTTAAAATAGCCGCTATCGTTATAGCGGTTTTGGGGCTTTTAATCACCTTTTTGTATTTGCCTTTCTTTTTTAAGGGTTATAAAATTGTTTTAACAAACGATGCGGTAGTTGTAAAATACGGCATTTTCATTAAGACCGAACACATAATGCCATATAAACGGATGATTTATGCCCAAAGCTTTGAAACACCCTTGGCTCGAATTTTTGGCATTGCGGCAGTGCGGCTTAAAGCGGCTCGCAGCTATTTGCTTGTTGCTGAAACCGAAAAGCAGTCGGTAGAGGCGATAATCGACTTCTTGGCAGAGGGGGAACGAAATGTCTAAAACCTTTCGCGCCCATCCGCTAATGATATTTAATTTTTTAAAACCGTTTTTATTTATTTTATTGCTTCCTGTTGTAAGGGGGATAATTCAATATTCGGTAAGCGGTGAATATGACAGCATTTTGCGGTTTGAAACACTACTTTTGGTTGCTTTATTAATTTTTGGCTTTTTGCGTTGGTGGTGCTTTAAGCTTGTTTTTAACGAGCAAAACCAAACAATAACTGTTATAAGCGGTTTATTTTTTCGCAAAATCGCAAAAATTAACATTAAAAAACTTTCTTCGGTGCAAACAAAACAAAACCCGTTAGAATTTATTTTTCGTGCGGTAACCTTTCGCCTTAATACCGAGGCAGGCACTGTAAATAAGTCAGACTATGAATTTAAATTAAGTGTTAAGGCGAGCAAAGAAGTATCGAAATTGCTTTACGGTGTGGAAGAGCAACGGGTTATAAGGTATTCGGTATTTAAAATTGCAATTCTTGCGGCAACAACCTCATCGGCATTTACAGGCATAATTGTTGGTGTTCCGCTTATAAACCGTGCGGGTAATTTGCTTGGAATAGCCATAAGCGATATGCTTTTAAACGAAATCGCGTCGCTTTCGCAAAAAATTCAAACCTACTTCCCGCCGGTTGTAAATACGATAAGCTTAATATTTTTAAGCTCGTATTTAATTTCTTTTTTATATTCGCTTTTTAAATATCTAAACTTCCAGCTTATTTTAGGTAAAGAAAAAATTGAAATGTTGTCGGGAATTATTGTTAGACAGCGTACATCCTTTAAAAAAGCGGCTATAAATAATGTAAGAATTGAACAGTCACTTCTCTTGATGCTTATAAAACGCTTTGCAATGAGGGTTAGCGTTGGTGGTTATGGCGACAGTAAAAACCGTTCCGAAGTTGTAATCCCACTTGAAAAAGGTCAGCAAATAAGAAATCACTTTGCTGAATATTTGCCGTTTTTTAAATGTGATACAGGTGTTTTTATAAAACCAAAGGAAAATCCGCTTAATAAAAGCCGTTTTCTCTTTTTCCCATCTATTTATTTAACAGTTGAAACTGTTTTGGCAATAATTTTGGGGTTAAGGTTTGAAGATTTCACACGATTTATAGTTTTTTGCTTTTTCGTGGTGGGCGGTTATATCCTTTGCTTTGCGGGGCTTTGCCTTTTTGAATGTTTTAAAAGCAAGGTCGATTTTGGCGAAAATGTTTTCATCCGTGGCAGAAAAGGGCTTCGCACCTGCGAGCTTTACTGCCCAAAGGAAAATATAGGCGAAATTAAACTTACCCGTTTTCCGCCTGATATATGGCACAAAACCTGCCGTTTAACAATCACAGTCCGTAGCGAACGCGCCGACAGTCTTTGTGTTCGCCATTTGGAATATGACAAGGTTAAGGAAATTGTAAACGAATATTTTAATATAAAGGTATAAATTCACAATACACGCTCAAAATATTAAAAATGTTTCACGTGAAACAAAGGGGCGGTATTGTGAATTTGTTTTTAGAATGCTTAAAGGCCTTTGCGGTTGGCGGTGCTATATGTGTAATCGGTCAACTGCTTATAGACTGCACAAAGTTGACACCCGCAAGGATTTTGGTGTCTTATGTAGTGGCGGGTGTAATATTAACCGCTATCGGCGTATATGAGCCGATTGTAAAGTTTGCAGGCGCAGGTGCAACGGTGCCACTTACGGGTTTTGGTTACAGTCTTGCAAAAGGCGTTCAAAAAGCGGTGGGAGAGTATGGTTTCTTGGGTGCTTTAAGCGGCGGACTTACTGCAACGGCGGCAGGAATTACAACCGCTATCGTTATGGGACTAATAATGTCGTTAATTTTTAAATCAAGTGACAAAAAATAAGCCGAAATTTCGGCTTATTTTTTTATTTACATTTACATTTTGCTTTGGTATAATAAAAACACAAAGCAATGTTTCACGTGAAACATATCGGAGGTTAAAATGGGCAAGATTATTTCGGTTGTTAATCAAAAAGGTGGCGTTGGAAAGACCACAACGGCGGTCAATTTGGCGGCGGCAGTGGGTATTGCCGGCAAAAAAGTGCTTATAGTTGATGCCGACCCACAAGGTAACACCACAAGCGGATACGGTGTGCATAAGAAAAATGTAAAGGTTTCAACCTATGAATTGCTTGTTGGTACAGGTAAAATTGAAAATTCAATAATAAAAACCGAATTTGATAATGTTGATATTATCCCTGCATCTATAGATTTGGCGGCAGCAGAACTTGATTTAATAGAAATTGAAAACCGCCAAAATCAGCTTAAAATGGCGCTTGCAAGCGTGCGTGAGGCATATGATTACATATTTATCGACTGTCCACCATCTTTGGGTCTTATCACAATTAACTCTTTAAATGCAAGTGATACGGTGCTTGTACCTATTCAATGTGAATATTTTGCACTTGAAGGTCTGTCACAGCTTATGGCAACCGTTCGCCAGGTGAAAAGACTATACAACCCAACCCTTGAAATTGAGGGTATTGTGCTTACTATGTACGACGGCCGTTTAAATCTTACCGGTCAAGTTGTGGGCGAAATTAAAAAATATTTTGCCGACAAACTTTATAAAACCGCAATTCCGCGTGCGGTAAGACTTTCAGAAGCACCATCCTTTGGTATGCCTATACAATATTATGATAAGCGTTCAAAGGGTGCGGCGGCTTATAATGACCTTGCAAAAGAATTTTTAAAGAAAAGCAGGAGAGTGTAAATTATGGCAGTTAAAAATCGTGGACTTGGCCGTGGGCTTGATTCTCTTTTTAATGAAAACTCGACCGAACAAAACAACGCATTAACTTTAAATATAAATGATATTGAACCTAACCGTGACCAACCCCGCAAAATTTTTGATGATGATGCAGTTTCCGAGCTTGCGGATAGCATTGCACAACACGGTTTAATACAACCTATTGTGGTTACGCCACTTTCGAATGGCAGATATAGTATAGTCGCAGGTGAAAGGCGTTGGCGAGCTTGCCGTATGGCAGGACTTATGGAAGTGCCTGTTATAATAAAGGATGCCTCACAGCAAGAGCTTATGGAAATTGCGCTTATTGAAAATTTACAGCGCGAGGATTTAAATCCTGTTGAAGAAGCGTTTGGCTATCGTTCACTTATTGACGCATTTGGCTTAACACAGGAAGAGGTTGCCACTCGCATGGGCAAATCTCGCTCTGCGGTTACAAATGCGCTTCGCCTTTTAAATCTTAATGAGGACGAATTATCGGCATTGCGTGTTGGCGCAATTACCGCCGGTCACGCAAGAACACTTATAACAGTTGAGGATGCCGAGCTTCGTCAAAAAATGCTTTTAGCCGCGCAGGAAGGTGCTTCTGTGCGTGATTTAGAAAGAATGGCACAGCTTGCTAAAAAGCCCCAAAAAGCCGCAAAGAAACAAGAAAAGAACAAGCTTTACAGTGAGGTTGAGCTTTCCCTTAGAAGCGAGCTTCGCCGCAAGGTTAAAATTGTTCCCACAGGCAAATGCAAGGGTAAACTCACTATCGAATTTTACAGTGATAAAGAGCTTTGCGATTTTGCAAATAAATTAACGGACTAATATATGACAAAACGACTTAAAAAAATATTGCCCTGCAGGCATTTTAGACGCCGTCCGCCACCAATTAAATAATGTATTCAAGAAAATAATTATTTAAGAGGTGTAAAAATGTTTTATATTTTTTCAATTTTGGCTCTGCTTTGTTGGAGCGGCTCTGACCTGTTTTCAAAAATGGGAACAAGAGAAAAGGATAAAAACAGTCATTGGAAGGTTGTTTTCGCCGTTGGTCTTATAATGGGTATTCACTTTTTCATTACCCTTATCGGTGGCGCAATAATTGATAATACAGTCGGTGTTGATGCTGTGCCAAAAATGGTAGCAAGCGTTTTCTATACCGACTTTAAACTGATGGACTTTGTGTACTATCTGCCTATTGCGGCTCTTTACATATTTGCAATGGTTTTGGGTTACATTGGCCTTCGTTATATCGAGCTTTCGATTTCTTCGCCAATTTGCAACTCATCGGGTGCACTTGCGTTTATTTTATGTCTTATTTTCGGCTTAACTTCAACCGAAGATATAACAATAACCACAATTATCGGTATTGCTATGATAACTGTTGGCATCGTTGCACTTGGCTTTGTTGAGCAGCATGAGGATGAAGAGGTTAAAAAGGCAAGACAGGAAAGAGCAAACCGTAAGTATGCCAAAAGTATACTTGCTTTCTTGTTGCCGATTTCTTACCTTATAATAGATGCACTTGGCACTGTTGGCGATGAGTTCTTATTTTCTGATTGGTTTATCGAAAAAACCGGCATCGAAATGAGCGACTACGCCGCTAACTCTGCTTTCGAACTTACTTTCTTTGTTTTGGCAGTTTTTGCATTTATTTGGGTTAAGTTTGTTAAAAAGGATGTTATGTTTAAAGGTAACAAGCATTTATACTTTGGCGGCTTGTGCGAAACCGTTGGTCAAATCTTCTATATGGCGGTTATGTTCAGCGACTTTTCGGTTGGTATGGTAATCATTTCTGCATACTGTGCAATTTCAGTTTTGTGGAGCAGAATTTTCCTAAAAGAAAAAATGTCTTGGAAGCATTATGTGGTAATTGCTATGGTAATTGCAGGTATAGTTATTTTGGGTTAATTTTTTAGTTTTCGCAAACGAATGTATATATATAATATGTAGAGAGGGTGGGTTTTCCGCCCTCTTTTTTGCTTAAAAATAGTGTGTAAAAATAGCTAAAACCCAAGATATTGTGGTGGTAAAATTTTTTTAAAAAAAGTTTAAAAAAAGTGTTGACAAAGGGGGTTTGAGTGTGGTATTATAGTCGAGCGCTCTAATGAGGGGGCGCAAAACGGACCTTGAAAATTAAACAACGACAATAATAAGGACCCGACAATTCTCGAGAGAAATTGAGAGAAAAGTTAAGTACTTTAAAAGTATTGAAGGACAGAATAATGCGTCAGCATTGTTCGGTTGAATGAGCTTAAAGCTTATCTAAGAAGATGTTAACGCCGAAAGGTGTTAAGATATAATTTTTTAGAGAGTTTGATCCTGGCTCAGGACGAACGCTGGCGGCGTGCCTAACACATGCAAGTCGAACGGAGTGAAACGCTGAATTGATGGTAGCTTGCTACTGGATTTTCTTGTTTTACTTAGTGGCGGACGGGTGAGTAACGCGTGAGTAACCTGCCTTACAGAGGGGGACAACAGTTGGAAACGACTGCTAATACCGCATAACATGTAACCGAGGCATCTCGGATACATCAAAGGAGCAATCCGCTGTAAGATGGACTCGCGTCCAATTAGATAGTTGGTGGGGTAACGGCCCACCAAGTCGACGATTGGTAGCCGGACTGAGAGGTTGAACGGCCACATTGGGACTGAGACACGGCCCAGACTCCTACGGGAGGCAGCAGTGGGGGATATTGCACAATGGAGGAAACTCTGATGCAGCAACGCCGCGTGAGGGAAGAAGGTTTTCGGA
>JAZSNW010000007.1:0-6036 GCA_045536615.1 Acutalibacteraceae bacterium
GAGCAAGCCATGGCCGAAAATGAATTTTATAAAAAATATTTAAAAATTGCCGAACAAAACCCCGATTTTCAGTTCTCCCCCGCAACCCTTATTTCCCGCGATAATGACGACCCTTATGGCAGTTTTGTTATAAACAAGGGTTTACTTAACGGCATTGCCGCTTATGACCCTGTTATAACCGATGCGGGATTAGTGGGTTATGTTTCACAAGTGGGACTTACCACCTCAAAGGTTACAACCATTTTGAACCCCACACTTTCGCTTGGCGCTTTGGACAACAGAACAAGTGATTCGGGCATAATTTCAGGCGACCTTGAAACCGCAAAACAAAACAAAACAAAGTTTAAAAACTTAGCAAGGTCTTGCAATATTGCTATTGGCGACTATGTTGTAACTTCGGGTGAAGGTATTTTCCCAAAAGGTTTACTTATCGGTAAAATTGATTCTATCGGAAATGACCAATATAACACATCTATTTACGCAACCGTTACACCCTTTGCAGACATTCAGGAGCTTCGACAAGTTATGGTAATAACCGATTTCGCAGGTCAAGGCAGTGTAATTCATAAAGTGGGTGAATAATATGCCTAAAAATTTTAAAAAAAGCTTAATTTTCACCTTTAATGTTATAATCTTTTTTACATTTTCCATGCTTCACTATTCGGCGTTTATAAACACTAAACTTTTTGACACAACCACAACCCTTATAATTCCGCTTTTAGTGGCATTTGCAATTTATCACTCCCCCATTGCCGCTGCAATGGCAGGTGTGCTTTCGGGCATTGTTATGGATTCTTCCGCCGCGGGCAGTTATTGTTTTAACGCCATTGTTTTACTTATTATCGGCACATTTGTGGCGGTTTCATCAAACACACTTTTCAACAAAAACATACCTTCTGCAGCTGTGCTTTCACTTTTATCTGCATTATTTTATTTTGTTTCACAGTGGATATTTTTTCACGCTTTTCAAGACGGAATTAACCAATCGCTTACATTTTTGCTTCGCCATTCGTTACCGTCAGCAATTTTAAGTGCTGTATTTATTTTTCCGTTTTATTTTCTTTACTCTTATATTAAAAAACTTTAGAAAGGACATATAAAAGTGCCTTTTAAGAAAAAACACCAAACCGAAATAAACTTTCTGGCCATTTTGTTGGTTGTTGTTATTGTGATTTTTTCTATCCGTGTTTACTTTTTACAGGTGGTAAACGCAGGTGAATTTAAAAAAAGCTTGCCTTATGGTGCTGCAAGTTCGCACACAGCAACAATCAAAGCCCCACGCGGCGAAATTTTAGACCACTATGGCAGACAAATTGCCATCAACCGCGACGGCTATAACATCATATTTAACAAGGCCTATGTAAAGGATAACATAAATTCAATAATACTAACTCTTGTAACCGAAGCAATCAAATATAACACCGAATGGGTTGATAATTTGCCCATAAGCGAAACCTCGCCTTATATATATAAGGAAGGCGAAAAAACCGACAAACTTTTAAAAAAGCTTGACCTTGCAAATTACGCTACGGCACAAAACTGTTTTGACGAAATGGTGACAAGATATAATCTTGAAGAATACACCAAAGATGAGCAACGCAAAATTATGGGTGTAAGATACAGTATGGAAATTTCCGACTTTTCAATTTCCTACCCCTTTACCTTTGCGGAGGATATCCCCACCGAATTTATGCGCAAAATTTCAGAAACACATTTCACTTTACAGGGTGTTTCTATTGAAGTTGTTCCCTTCCGTGAATATTCCGACACCACCCTTGCTGTAAATCTTATTGGCGCCGTTGGTCCCATTTTTGAAGAAGACTGGGAAGAATATAAAGAAAAAGGTTATTCATATAACGACAAAGTTGGTAAAAGCGGCATTGAAAAATGGGGCGAAGAATATTTAAGAGGTATTGATGGTGAAATCACCTACTATCTAAATGCAAAGGGCGAAATTATAAAAAGCGAAGTCACAAAAGAACCCATCCCCGGCAAAACAATTATGCTGTCGCTGGATAAAAACATTCAACGCCTGGCGCAAGATTCATTAGCCAAAAAGGTTAAAGACCTTCGTTCAAGGGGCGGCAGTTGTAAAGCCGCAACCGCCGTTGCAATTGACATTAAAACAGGCAAAGTTTTGGCGGCGGCAAATTACCCCACTTATGATTCCGCCACAATGAATAAGGATTATAATCAACTTGCTGCCGACCCAACAAAACCACTTATGGACCGCGCTTTTCAAGGTATATACCCAATTGGTTCAACCATTAAACCAGGTGTTTCGGTGGCAGCACTTGAAACCGGTGTTTATAATAACGGCGAAACCGTAAGATGTGTTCAAACATACAGTTATTTTGATGACTATAAGCCAAAGTGCTTGCATCACCACGGTTCTATCAACCTTAAAACTGCTATTTCAAAAAGTTGCAACTACTTCTTTTTTGAAATGGGAAGACGAATTGGCGCCACAACCCTTACTGATTACTTTAAACAGTTTGGTTTAGGTGTTAAAACAGGTGTAGAGGTTAACGACAGTGCGGGTCTTTTGTTAGAACCAAGTTCTGACCGTGTTGGCGGTACTACTCTTCAAATTTCCATCGGTCAAATGAATGCTTTTACCCCACTTCAACTTGCAAACTATACCGCAACCCTTGCAAACGGGGGCGACCATTATAAAGTCAGTCTTATAAATCAAATTGTAAGCTATGATATGTCTTCAACTATTATGACCATCGACCCCGAAATTAAAAACACCGTTGAAATAAGTGCCAAAACACTTGCTGCTGTTAAAGATGGTATGCTTTCGGTTACCGAAGAAGGTACGGGTCGCCAAGCACTTAGCGATTACCCCATTAAAGTTGGCGGCAAAACAGGTACATCACAGGTTAACAATAAAGAAGATAATGGTGTTTTCGTTGCTTTTGCTCCGTTTGATAACCCGCAAATTGCTGTTGCGGTTATACTTGAAAACGGTGGTCACGGTTCTAATGCAGGCCCCGTTGTGCGCGATATTCTTGACGCTTATTTCTTTTCAAAAGAAAGTGCTGACAAGGTTGATTTTCCATTCACTGTATTAGATTGACAAAAAAATTGACTTATGATAAAATGTTTAATTATTGAGGTGAAAATATGGGCAAAATTTTTGCCGTAACCTCCGGTAAAGGCGGTGTGGGAAAATCCACCGTTTCGGTAGGGTTGGCAGTCAGCTTTTCAAAACTTGGTTATAAAACTTTAATTATTGATATGGATGAGGGTCTTCGCTGCCTTGATTTAATGCTTGGCGTGGACAAGCAGGTAGTGCTTGACCTTTCGGATATTTTGGGTGGTCGCGAAATTGGCGATGCCGTTTATGCAGTTAGCACCAATCTTTCGCTAATTCCCGCGCCACAAAAAACAGGTTTGATTGACGCCTTTTCACTTGCTAATTTTGCAAATGATGTCAATAATTTATATGATATTGTTATATTCGACTTTCCCGCGGGGATTGACTTTTCCCTTTACGGCTCGCTTCCAAAGGATTCACTTTTTTTAACAGTTGCTTTTCCCGATGCGGTCACCGTGCGTGATGCGGCAGTGGTGAGCGGTCTTTTAAATGAAATGGGGCTTTCTTCACGCCTTATTATAAACCGCTTTGAATATAAGCTTTCCAAAAAGCGTGGGTTTAAGGGCATTGATGATATTATCGATGAAGCGTTTTTACAACTTGTTGGTATTGTGCCAAAAAGTGACGACCTTAAAAACCTTTCGTCAGGGAAAATTCCAAAACAAAAAAGCAAACCTATGAAAGCTTTTATAAGAATTGCAAAACGCCTTATGGGAGAAAATATTTTACTTCCAAAGGTTAAAAAAATATGAGAGGATAATGAAAAATGACAATTGCACTTATCGCACACGACGCTAAAAAAGAACTTATGGTTCAATTTTGCATTGCTTATTGTGGAATTTTAAGCCGTTACAACCTTGTTGCAACAGGCGGCACAGGTAAAATTGTATCAGAAGCGACAGGACTTCAAATTGCAACCTTTTTAAGCGGTTCGCAGGGCGGCTCGCAGCAAATTGCTTCCCGCATTGGCTGTGATGAAATTGACCTTTTACTTCTTTTTAGAAATCCTCTTGACCCTAAACCGCACGAACCCGACGAACACGCCCTTTTACGACTTTGTGATGTGCATAATATTCCTGTTGCAACCAACATCGCTACCGCTGAAATGCTTATCCACGGTTTAGAGCGCGGCGACCTCGACTGGCGTGATATTATAAAATCCAACCACTAATTTTAAGAAGGTTTATTATGAGTGAAATTAACCGTGCCGTAAAAGGCACTAATGATATTTTACCCGCCGACAGTTATAAATGGCAGTTTGTTGAAGGAAAAATGATTGAAACCGCCCGTATGTTCGGCTATGAAGAAATTCGTGTGCCGGTTTTCGAACACACCGAAGTTTTCAAAAGAAGCGTGGGCGACACAACCGACGTTGTTCAAAAGGAAATGTACACCTTTGACGATAAAGGCGGCCGTTCAATAACCCTTAGACCCGAACTTACCGCAGGTGTTGTTAGAAGTGCCATTGAAAATGGCCTTGTAAACGGCGCATTACCCCAAAAGGTTTGCTATATCGGTGGTTGCTACCGCTATGAAAAACCCCAAGCGGGTCGCCTTCGTGAATTCCACCAATTCGGTGTTGAATGTATAGGTGCCCCTGCCCCCAATGCCGATGCCGAAGTTATAATGCTTGCAAAACAGGTGCTTGACAGTGTTGGCATTGAAAAAATTTCTTTGGAAATTAACTCAATCGGTTGTCCCGAATGTCGCAAAAATTTCCAAGCGGCTTTAAAGCAATATTTTAACGAAAATATTGAAACTCTTTGCGCCACTTGTAAAGAACGACTTGACCGCAACCCAATGCGTATTTTGGACTGTAAATCGCCTATTTGTTCCGAACTTTCAAAAAACGCACCGGTGGTTATTGATTATCTTTGTGACGACTGTAAAACACACTTTGAGGGTGTTAAAAGCCACCTTGATGCCGCAGGTGTTGAATATACCGTAAATCCACACATTGTACGCGGTCTTGATTATTACACCCGCACCGTTTTTGAATTTGTTTCGGGCGATATTGGTGCACAAAGCACCGTTTGCGGCGGTGGCAGGTATGACGGTCTTATTGCACAAATGGGTGGACCGAATGTTGCTGCTTTGGGCTTTGGTATGGGTATCGAACGCCTGATGCTTGTTTTACAGGCACAAAACACCGAATTACCAATGGTGCAAAAATGTGACCTTTATATCGCCACAATGGGTGAAGTCTCAGCCCTTAAAGCAACCGAGCTTTGCTATAATTTACGAAACGACGGCTTTAAGGTGCAAACCGACATTGTCGGCCGTAGTTTGAAAGCACAAATGAAATTTGCCGACAAAATCGGCGCAACATATACTATGGTTTTGGGTGACAGCGAAATTGAAAGCGGCATTGCAAAACTTAAAAATATGCAAAGCGGTGAAGAAATTGCCGCAAACTTAAATAATTTAAGCGACAAACTTTTTGCCGCTTTAAACAAGGCATCGCTTGATGCTTTAATTGAGGTTTTAGATTAGGAGTGTTTTTTCGTGCAGCTTGATAGAATGGACGGATTAAAGCGTACCGATTATTGTGGTACATTAAGAAAAAACGATTTAGATAAAGAGGTTGTAGTTTGCGGCTGGGTACAGCGTCAGCGTGACCTTGGCGGTCTTATATTTATTGATTTAAGAGATAGAACAGGTATTGTTCAACTTGCTTTTGACGATAATACCGACAGGGCAATTTTTGAAAAAGCAAGTGCTATCAGAAGCGAATATGTTCTTATGGTTAAGGGCAAAGTTCGTATGCGTTCTTCAATAAATCATTAAAATCAAACAATCAACAAAGAAAGTGAGAATAAAAGATGCGAAGTGATAATGTAAAAGCCGGCATGCAGCAGGCTCCCCACAGAAGTTTATTTAATGCACTGGGATTTACGGAAGAAGAGATGAAGAAGCCTATGGTAGGTATCGTA
>JAZSNW010000016.1:0-6713 GCA_045536615.1 Acutalibacteraceae bacterium
ATCATCCACAAGCCAACGGACATTACCGTCAGCAAGACCTGATGCAGCAGCATTTTCCTTTGCCCATTGCACCATACCTTTTGAAGCATCAACATGGGTAACACTTGCCCCCGCTGAAAGACAAGCAACGGTGGCACCGCCTGTATAAGCAAAAAGGTTTAAAACCTTAATTTCGCGGTCTTCCTTTTCAATAAGCTTTTTAGCCAATGCCCAATTCACCGCTTGTTCGGGGAAAAGACCTGTATGCTTAAAGCCCATTGGTTTTAGGCGAAAGGTTAAATCTTGAAACTTAATGCTCCAAACATCAGGAACACTTTTAAGGCGTTGCCAATAACCCCCACCCGAATTTGAACGGTGATAAATTGCATTTGCATTGTACCAACGCTTGTCGGTGCGTTCGCCCGACCATATAACCTGTGGGTCAGGTCTTATAAGCAAAATATCGCCCCAGCGTTCAAGTCGCTCGCCCGAATCGGCATCAATTAGTTCATAATCTTTAAAATTTTCAACTGTTCTCATAAAATCTCACTTTAAAAAATTGATTGCTGTGTGTTTTTGTCGTTAAACTGAAGTCCTAAATGGTCATATGCCAATTTAGTAACGCATCTGCCCCTTGCAGTTCTTGTTAAAAAGCCAATTTGCATTAAATATGGCTCGTAAACATCCTCAATGGTAACCGCTTCCTCACCCATTGCCGCCGCCAAGGTGTCAAGACCAACGGGACCACCGCTGTAAGCAGTAATAATGGTGGAAAGCATTTTGCGGTCAAAGTCATCAAGGCCAAGTTCGTCAATTTCAAACCTTGCCAAAGCCGACTGTGCAACCTTTTCGGTGATTTCACCGTCAAATTCAACCTGTGCAATATCACGCACACGCTTTAAAAGGCGGTTTGCAATACGGGGTGTCCCGCGGGAGCGTGAAGCGATTTCTAAAGCGCCGTCCTTATCAATGCCAATACCCAAAATACCTGCCGAGCGGGTAACAATTTGTGCCAGCTGTTCGGGTGTGTAAAGTTCAAGTCGCAAAAGCACACCAAAACGGTCACGAAGCGGGGCGGTAAGCTGACCCGAACGGGTTGTGGCGCCCACAAGTGTAAACTTTGGCACGTCAAGGCGAATTGAACGGGCAGACGGGCCCTTGCCCAAAATTATATCAAGTGAAAAATCTTCCATTGCGGGATATAAAATTTCCTCAACATTACGGGGCAAGCGGTGAATTTCATCAATAAAAAGCACATCCCCCTCGTTAAGCGAGGTTAAAATTGCCACCAAGTCGCCCTGCTTTTCAATAGCGGGACCCGATGTCACACGAAGATTAACCCCCATTTCCCTTGCTATAATACCCGAAAGGGTGGTTTTACCCAGACCGGGAGGGCCATATAAAAGCACATGGTCAAGCGCCTCTTTGCGCTGTAATGCCGCTTTAATATAAATGCTTAAATTTTCCTTAACCTTATCTTGTCCGATATAATCGGCCAAAGTGGTTGGTCTTAAAGATAATTCTGCCGTATCTTCGAAGCTATATTCAGGTGAAACGATACGGTTTTCAAAATCCATTTCCTGTTCAATCATTTATTAAAGCCCCCTTGCAAGAGATTTAAGCGAAAGTTTGATAAGTTCCTCAACCGAAAGCGACTGGTCTTGCTTTGAAACTGCAAGCGATGCCTCGCTTTGTGAATATCCAAGCGCAACCAAAGCCGCTACCGCTTCTTTAGAATTGCTGTTGACAGCCACATTACCGACTGACTTAATTTCAAGTGTGTCACCGCTTTCGAGCGAACCAATCTTGTCCTTTAATTCCAAAACAATGCGCTGTGCCAACTTAATGCCAACACCGCTTGCCGCAGTAAGTGCTTTTGGGTCGTTACTTGCAATATACAAAGTCAACTGCGATGCGGTAAATTCCGACAAAAGCGCAAGACCGATTTTACTGCCCACACCCGAAACCGAAGTTATAAGTTTAAAACAATCAAGTTCTTCCCTGTCAATAAAACCATAAAGGTCCATAGCGTCTTCACGCACCACCATATAGGTGTTAAGAAAAACACCATCATTTACTTGCGGAAGATTATACAAAGTGTTTTTTGTTACAAAACATTTAAACCCAACACCCGAGCATTCAATAACCACAGATGTGTTGTCTTTATAAATTAGTTTTCCTCTGAGAGATGCTATCATATCGTTATCTCCTTAAAACAGAATCAGAATAATGTCCGTGACAAATGGCAATAGCAAGTGCGTCGGCCGTATCATCGGGCTTTGGAATTTTTTGAAGATTTAAAAGGTTTTTCACCATTTCCATTACCTGATGTTTTTCCGCCCTGCCATAGCCCGTAACCGCTTGCTTTACTTGAAGTGGTGTGTATTCGTTTACTTTAACGCCCCTTTGCTTTGCTGCAAGGATAATAACCCCTCGCGCTTCAGCAACCGCAATGGCGGTGGTAGAGTTTGTGTTAAAATAAAGCTTTTCTATCGAAATTTCATCGGGCCTGAATTTATCAATAACCGTTAAAACATCGTTATAAATATCTAAAAGACGGTCTTCAAGCGGGGTGTGTGCCTTTGTAGTAATTGCGCCATAACCAACCGTTTGAAAACGGTTTTTATTATAATCAACCACACCATAACCCACTATTGCATACCCGGGGTCAATACCTAAAATTCGCATTACCACACCTCACTTTTAAAAAAGCCGACACTTTTGGCATTATAACTCATAATATTATATCACAAATATATAATTTGAGCAACTATTTTTTATATAATAATATAATAAAAATATTTTGTAATAAATTGTAGAAAAAACGCATTTACCACTTGACTTTTATGCTATTTCAATGTATAGTTTTTATCGTGTAAAGTGTATACTTTCCAAAGCATCTTGTGTAGAGTGCTGTTTCAGATTTTATGCCGTAGTTTCCGCTAAATTTTCTGCGAGAAAACTATGAAAAACCCTTTGTTCAGGGCATATTACGAGGAAACAGCGGGTATCGAGCAAGATTGGTGCAAAAATGTGGCTCTATCATTTTTAGCACCGAAAAAATTATTCTTGTTTCGACACTTGTGTGTTGAACAAAGGGGGATGCTTTCTTTATGAATAAAGAAAATATTGTACAACTCAAAAATATATCTGTTGCCTTTGACGAGCAGGTTATTTTAGACAACCTTAGTCTTGACATTAAAGACAAGGAGTTTATAACCTTTTTGGGCCCGTCAGGTTGCGGTAAAACCACCACTCTCCGTCTTATTGCAGGGTTTTTAGAGCCCGACGAGGGTGATGTTTTATTTGAGGGCAAAAAAATAAATGGTGTGCCTGCTTACAAGCGTCAGGTTAACACCATTTTTCAGCGTTATGCCCTTTTCCCACACCTTAATGTTTATGAAAATGTTGCTTTCGGTTTACGCATTAAAAAGCTGCCCGAAAACGAAATTAAACAAAAGGTTGAAGAAATGTTAAAGCTTGTAAACCTTACAGGCCTTGAAAAAAGACATATCGATACTCTTTCGGGCGGTCAGCAGCAGCGTGTTGCAATAGCACGCGCTATTGCCAATCACCCCAAGGTTTTACTTTTGGATGAGCCCCTTGCCGCTTTAGACTTAAAGCTTCGCAAGGATATGCAAAAGGAACTTAAAAAAATCCAACAACAGCTTGGCATTACCTTTGTGTTTGTAACACACGACCAAGAGGAAGCGCTTACAATGTCTGACCGCGTGGTTGTTATGGACGGCGGTAAAATTCAGCAAGTGGGCACACCGCAGGATATTTATAACGAACCGCAAAACGCCTTTGTTGCTGACTTTATCGGCGAATCAAACATTGTTGACGGCAAAATGCTTAAAGACTTTTATGTTGAATTTTCGGGTGCAAAATTCGACTGTCTTGACAAGGGCTTTGACAAAAACGAACTTGTCGATGTTGTTGTAAGACCCGAGGATGTTGACATTGTACCGGTTGAAAAAGGTATGCTTACAGGTGTTGTTACCTCGGTTTCTTTCCTTGGTGTACATTACGAAATTATTGTTGACATTGGCGGCTTTAAATGGATGATTCAAACCACCGACGAGCACTTTGTTGATGATAAGGTTGGGCTTTATATTGGGCCCGTCGCTATCCATATTATGAAAAAATCCGAATATTCCGGTCTTTACGGCGACTATTCAAGCTATAGCGAAGAAATCGACCACCTCTCCGACATTATCGAGGAGGAATAATAAAGATGAACAAAAAAAGCTTTGGCAGTCAGCTTTTGGCAGCCCCCCACATTGTGTGGTCGATTATCTTTATCGTAGTGCCGCTTTTTATAATGCTTTATTTCGCCTTCACCAATGCTGACGGCGGTTTCACACTTGAAAATGTTAAGCAAATTGGGCTTTATAAAAAGGCATTTGGCATTTCAATTTTATATGCCGTTATCGCCACCCTTATCACACTTCTAATTGCCTATCCAATGGCATATTTTATGACAAAGGTCAACATTTCATCCCAGCGTATGCTTATGATGATTGTTATGATTCCTATGTGGATGAACTTTTTAATCCGCACATATTCTTGGATAACAATTTTAGCCAACACAGGTATCATTAACACATTTTTAAAAAGCATTGGTCTCGGCCCCGTAAAGCTTATCAACACCCCCGGTGCTGTTATTCTTGGTATGGTTTACGACTTTTTGCCTTATATGATTTTACCGATTTATTCGGTTATGTCTAAAATTGATAAATCACTTTTAGAAGCATCAGAAGACCTTGGCTCGAACGCCTTTAATAAATTCAGGCGCGTTATTTTACCGCTTAGCCGCCCAGGCATTATTTCTGGTATTACAATGGTGTTTGTGCCATCAGTTAGTACCTTCTATATTTCACAAAAGCTTGGCGGTAACAAAACCATGCTTGTGGGCGATGTTATTGAATATTTCTTTAATGCAGGGCCCGATTATTACAATGTTGCATCAGCCATTTCGATGGTGCTTATGATAATGATTTTGGTTTGTATGGTTATTATGAACCGCTTTTCTGACGATGACAGCGAGGGGGTAATTATATGAAAACTCTCTCACGACTTTATATCGCTTTAATTCTTTTGTTTCTTTATGCACCCGTTGCCGTAATGATTATTTTTTCCTTTAACTCGTCAGGCAGCGTGTGGGTGTTTGAGGGCTTTTCGTTTGACTGGTACAAGGGCTTAATATCCGATACCACAATGCTTACCGCACTTGAACACACCCTTAGTATTGCGGTTTCGTCGGCTTTAATTTCCACCGTTTTGGGCACTGCCGCCGCTGTGGGTATTTTGGCAATACGCAAAAAATTGGCATCCTCAGCCGTTATGTCCATAACAAATATCCCTATGATGAACGCCGATATTGTAACAGGTGTTTCCTTAATGCTTTTGTTTATTTTTGTTGGCAATTTATTTGGACTTCACGAATCACTTGGCAAGGCAACCGTGCTTATCGCACACATAACCTTTAATTTATTATATGTTATTTTATTGGTTATGCCAAAGCTTCGCCAAACCGATGCTAACCTTGTTGATGCGGCTATGGACCTTGGCTGTACACCCTTTAAAGCATTTTTTAAGGTTATTTTACCTTCAATTTCAACAGGTATTGCAACAGGTGCTATTATGGCTTTTACCCTATCACTTGATGACTTTGTAATAAGCTATTTCACCTGCGGTAAATACCAAACTTTGCCGATTGTTATTTACAATATGACAAAAAAATCGGTAACTCCTGACACTTACGCACTTTCAACTATAATTTTTATTGCGGTTTTCGTGCTTTTGATTTTGTATAATATGCTTCAAACAAAAAGCGAAAAACAAGCCGCTATGAGAAAGGTGGGCGCCAAATGAAGAAAATAATTAGCATATTTATGACGTTGGCGCTTTTGTGCCTATCACTTACCGGTTGCGGTTATGAATATCAAGAACTATCCCTTGTTGGAACATATACCCGCGATTACGAGGGCACCGAAATCACCGTTTACAACTGGGGTGAATATATTTCCGACGGTGCTGACGGTGCTATTGATGTTAACCGCGAATTTGAAAAAGTTACAGGCATTAAAGTTAACTACCTTACCTTTGAAAGCAACGAAACAATGTATTCACAGGTTAAAAACGGCGGTGTTAAATATGATATTATCATCCCGTCCGACTATATGATAGGCCGCCTTATTAAAGAGGGCGAGCTTCAAAAAATTGATACATCGAAGCTTTCAAACTATAACCTTATCGGTGAACAGTATAAATCCCTTTATTTTGACCCCAAAAACGAATATACTGTTCCCTACTGCGTTGGTATGGTAGGTATAATTTACAACGAAAAGTTAGTTGGTGAGGTCGAAAATTCGTGGGGCGTTTTGTGGGATGAAAAATATAAGGACCAAACCCTTAACTTTAACAACCCGCGTGATGCCTTTATGACAGCCCAAATGCTTTTAGGGCAAGACCTTAATTCAACCAACAAAGAAGACTGGAAGGCCGCTGCCGAAAAATTGAAGCAGGGTAAGGCGAATTTACAGTCTTATGTAATGGATGAGGTTTACGGCAAGATGGAAACGGGCGAGGCCGCCATTGCACCTTATTATGCGGGCGACTATTTAACAATGCTTGAAACCAACCCCGACCTTCGTTTCTTCTATCCCAAAGAGGGCACAAACATTTTTGTGGATTCAATTTGTATACCAAAAAATGCCAAAAATAAGGAT
>JAZSNW010000100.1:0-5516 GCA_045536615.1 Acutalibacteraceae bacterium
TCGGTTTTGCGTATATGCGACAGTAACGGAAAAATTAAAAAAGAGCATTTATTCAGCGACGGTAACGGTTATGACAAAATTGCCACCTGCACCGACGGCGGTTATATTGCCGCTTCGTATAATCCACCTTGTTTAACCAAAATAAGCAGTGATTTTCGTGTTGAATGGGTTAAGGCATACTATGACGTCGCTTGTGAAGGTATAGTACAAGATATTGCACAAATAGGCGTAGAGTACGCAGTTTTATTTGCCGCTACCCCCTACCCGACAACGCAGCTTAAAATTGCATTTTTAAATAGCAATGGCGAGCTTACAAAAACAATAGACCTTATGAAAAATACCGACATTTCGGATGGTGATATAATACCCGATGATAAAGACGGTTTTTATTTGGTTTTAACCTGTAACGAAAATTTGGCTGATAAATTTGATGTGGCAAAAAACGAATATGACAATTTTAAAGCTACCGAAGTTATAATAATGCACTTTAATGGTGAAAAACAGCTAACCTTTACCAAAACAATCGGCGGTGGTGGTAATGACTGGGTTGAGGAAAGCACCGTTGATGAAGATGGCAATTTTTATATTGCAATTGGTACCGACTGGCTTCAGGCTGATGACTTTTGGGATATGAGTGTTGACACTTTTGCACCATTTAGGCGTATGCTTGTAAAATTAGATAAAAACGGAAACTTAATTTATAAGCTTCCACTTTCAAACAAGGGTATGGCAGTTGATCAGGTTTTTGGTA
This sequence comes from Acutalibacteraceae bacterium, assembly GCA_045536615.1. Lineage (GTDB taxonomy): Bacteria > Bacillota > Clostridia > Oscillospirales > Acutalibacteraceae > UBA737. The sequence goes on from JAZSNW010000100.1 coordinate 752, forward strand.
TACATATAAAGGACCAAAAGACATACGTTGTCGGCATGGCTGATTATTTTGACGGCTATCAGTCAAAATACCCCTGTGAGCAAATTTCAAAGGATGAAAAGGGTGACCGTGTATTTTCGGTCTACACCGTATGTATTGATAAAAACGGCAAAGAGCTTAACCGTAATATCTTCCGTTGCGATATTAACAACACACCCTGTGATTCGGCAATGCTTTCAAACGGAAATTTAGTAATAGCGGGTAGGGTTTCGTGCGTTGAAAACCCTTTCAATTTAAACCTTCCGTCCTATTTTGATACTGCCGCCGCATTTTACGTTTATAACTAACCCCCAAAAGCCTTCTCGTTATGGGAAGGCTTTTTAAATTATGAGGAACCTATAATTTAAAATTTTCCCACCACTGTAAAGAAAAAAACTTGACAGCGGGTGGCTTTTGTGTTATACTCGTTAAAGTTGAGAAAATTGTGGGGTGTATTATGTCTAAAAATTTATATATTTCCGCACTTCTTGACGTTTACGGTGACTTTTTGGGCGAAAAACCCAAGGCATTTTTGGAATATTATTATAACGACGACCTTTCCCTTTCGGAAATTGCCGAAAATGAGGGTATCACCCGCCAAGGCGCGCACGACCAAATTAAACGCGCCGAAGCAAAGCTTTTAGAATGGGAAAAAAAATGCCACTACTGTGAAAAGTTTTTGAAACTTAAAGAACTTTCACAAAATGACAAAAATTTCACCGAAATTCAAAATATCATCAATAATCTTTAAGGAGTGTAGTTATGGCTTTTGACAATTTATCTGACAAACTGGCCGGCGTTTTTAAGCGCCTACGCTCTAAGGGTAAGCTAAGCGAGAGCGATGTTAAAACCGCAATGCGTGAGGTACGCCTTGCACTTTTGGAAGCTGACGTTAACTATAAAGTCGCTAAGGACTTTACAAACACCGTTACCGAAAAATGCATCGGTGCGAATGTTATGGAATCACTTACAGCGCCCCAAATGGTTATAAAAATTGTTCGTGACGAATTAACCGCCCTTATGGGTAGCGAACAAGCCCGTCTTAAAACCTCTTCAAAACTGCCAACAGTTATTATGATGTGCGGTTTACAGGGTTCGGGTAAAACCACCCACTCGGCAAAGCTTGCAAAGCACTTAAAGGCACAGGGCCACCGCCCAATGCTTGTTGCTTGTGACATTTACCGCCCTGCCGCTATTGAGCAGTTAAAGGTTGTGGGTAAAGCGGTTGACACACCTGTTTTTGAAATGGGCACACAAGACCCCGTTAAAACCGTTCAAAAAGCACTTTCACACGCAAGGGATTATGGCTATGACTATATGATTTTGGACACTGCCGGTCGTTTGCACATTGATGAAGAGCTTATGAACGAGCTTAAAAATATTACCACCGCAATTGATGTTCACAACATTTTGTTGGTTATTGATTCAATGGTCGGTCAAGATGCCGTTAACATTGCAAAAGCATTTAACGATTTACTTGAAATTGACGGCGTTATCTTAACCAAGCTTGATGGTGACACCCGTGGCGGTGCGGCACTTTCGGTTAAAGCGGTTACAGGCAAACCAATTATGTTTGCGGGCGTTGGTGAAAAGTTAGACCAATTAGATGAATTTCACCCCGACCGTATGGCTTCACGAATTTTGGGTATGGGTGACGTTTTGTCCCTTATCGAAAAGGTTGAAACCGAAATTGACGAGGCCAAGGCCGAAGAAACCGCACGCAAACTTCAAGAAAATAAGTTTGATATGAACGATTTATTGGACCAGTTCCAACAAATTAAAAAAATGGGTTCGCTTAAAAGCATTATGTCAATGATTCCGGGTATGGAACGTCAGGTACGAGATGTTGACATTGACGACCGCCAGCTTTTAAGAATTGAAGCCATTATCACTTCAATGACCAAAAAAGAACGCGCAAAGCCCGACATTTTAAATGCTTCCCGCCGCAAGCGTATTGCCGCAGGTGCGGGCGTTAAGGTTGAAGATGTTAACCGACTTGTAAAACAATATGAACAAATGAAAAAAATGTTCAAACAAATGAATTCAAAAGGCGCAAAAAACAAAATGATGCGTAATTTCGGCGGTATGCCACCTTTCGGTTTTTAAGAGTATTCTCTTTAAAATATAACTATCACATTATGGAGGTGTATTTAAATGGCAGTAAAAATCAGACTTCGTCGTATGGGTGCTAAGCGTGCTCCTTTCTACCGCGTTGTTGTTGCTGATTCAAGATTCCCCCGTGACGGTCGTTTCATCGAAGAAATCGGTACTTATGACCCCACCAAGAATCCCGCAGCAGTAAACATTGACAGCGACAAGGCAAAGAAATGGATTGCTAACGGTGCTCAACCTACCGATACCGTAAAGGCATTACTTAAAAAGAACGGTGTTCTTTAATTCGTAAACTTTGTGTGAGGTAAGTTATGGAAAAGTTATTAGTATCTATCGCGTCAGGTCTTGTTCAAAATCCTGACGAGGTAAAGGTAACAGTTGATGAGCCCAATGAAAACGGTGTTACCGTGCTTCATTTATCGGTTGCTGAAGGCGATATGGGCCGCGTTATCGGTAAGCAAGGCAGAATTGCCAAAGCTATCCGCACAGTAATGCGTGCCGCTGCTAACAAAGCCGATATGAACATTGCGGTTGAAATCGACTAAGGCTGACAAAAGTCAGCCCCAACGCGTACTACTACCCCCACATTGTTGGGGGTATTTATATACATACTGATTATTTAGGTGAAAAAATGAAGAATAAATATCTTGAAACAGGTAAAATTGTCGGCACACACGGTGTTAAAGGTATGGCGCGTGTGCAATTATGGGCCGACTCGCAGGATTTTCTTTCAAAATTCAAAAGGGTTTATACCGACAAAAACGGTGAAAACAAGCTTGAAATTTTAAAGGCACAAGCACACAAAAATGTTTGCCTTGTGGCTTTTAAAGGTATTAACACCATTGAAGAAATTGAAAAATATCGTGGCACTGTGCTTTATATCGACCGAAACGATATAAAACTTCCCAACGGTCATTATTTTATTGCCGACCTTATTGGTTGCAATGTTTTTGATGCCGACACAAACGAAGCACTTGGCGTTATTACAGAGGTTTCAGAAACGGGTGCTAACGATGTTTGGCATATTTTAAAGGACGGTAAAGAATACCTTGTACCTGCCATCCCCCCTGTTATTGTTAAGGTTGATACCGAAAATGATACGGTTATTATCCGCCCACTGAAAGGAATTTTTGATGATGAGGATTGATATTTTAACTCTTTTTCCCGAAATGTGCAACACCGTTATGCAAGAAAGCATTATAGGTCGCGCACAAAAGGCGGGCAAGGTGGAAATTGTCTGCACAAATATCCGTAACTTTGCAGGTAACAAGCACAACAAGGTTGATGATACCTCTTATGGTGGCGGTATGGGTATGATAATGGCAGCAAACCCTATTTACGAATGTTATAAATCACTTTATAACGAAACCGAAGAAAAACCCCACCTTGTTTATCTTTCGCCAAAGGGTGCAAAGTTTAACCAAGAAAAAGCTGTCGAGCTTTCAAAACTTGACCGTTTGGTTTTACTTTGCGGTCATTATGAGGGTATTGACCAGCGTGTTATTGACGAAATTGTTGATGAGGAAATTTCTATCGGTGACTTTGTGCTTACAGGCGGCGAATTACCCGCTTTAACTGTGGCAGATGCCGTTTGCCGAATGCTGCCGGGTGTTTTGTCCGAAGATATTTGCTTTGAGGAAGAAAGCCATTTTGACGGGCTTTTAGAATATCCCCAATATACGAAGCCGGCTGTCTGGCACGACCGAGAGGTGCCTGAAGTTTTACTTTCGGGAAACCATGCAAAAATTAACGATTGGCGCAGGGTGCAATCACTTGAAATCACAATGAAAAAACGCCCCGATATGCTATGTATGGAAAATCTTTCCGAAAAAGACAAAAAATTGCTTGAAAAATACTACAAAGACAATATATAGTGTTGTTATTTTGCACAAAAACCAACCTATCGAATATGCGATTGTTGGATAAATATTAGAACTTATTCACAAAATATTGACTGCAACATTAAATGTGGTATAATAACTTTGTAAGAAAAAAACACTTTTTGTTGCATTGTGGCAACAGTTATTTTAAGGAGATATTATAATGTGCGTTAAAGATGTAGTTATTCAAAATCAAGTTGGTTTACACGCTCGCCCTGCAACATTTTTCATTCAAAAGGCAAACGAATTCAAGTCTTCAATTTGGGTTGAAAAGGATGACCGCAAGGTTAATGCTAAAAGTCTTTTAGGCGTTCTTTCTCTCGGTATTGTTGGCGGCACAACAATTAAAATTATTGTTGACGGTTCTGACGAAAAGGATGCTTTAAACGGTTTGGTTGCTTTGGTTGAATCCGGCTTCGCTGACTAATTTTTTAAAAAATAAAACGGGTTGCACTGTTTTTAAAAAAATAGCGCAACCCTTAATTTTTCTATTGACAAATTAAAATTTAATGGTATAATATTATTTGCGTGAAAACGCAGTAATACATATTTATCCGGGTGTGGCGCAGCTGGTAGCGTGCTTGACTGGGGGTCAAGAGGCCGCAGGTTCAAGTCCTGTCACTCGGACCAAAAATCCAAATTCAACCTTTAGGTTGGGTTTGGATTTTTTCTTTTCAGTAATAGATTTTGAACCTGCGGCCGATTGACACCCAAGGGGGTCAGGCATTGAGAACGAGCGCTCACGGCGTGAGATA
>JAZSNW010000006.1:0-4383 GCA_045536615.1 Acutalibacteraceae bacterium
ATACGCTTTCATAAGGTTATTACGGGTTAAAAATTCGTTTGCAGAATATACACCATTTAACGACTCACCCTCGATACCCATAAAGCGTGGGAGCCCTGCTCCCGAGCCGATAAACACCGCTTGATATCCTTCTTCAAACAGTTCGGCAATAGTAATGGTTTTACCAACCACAACATTGGTTTGCAAATCAACACCAAGTGCTTTTAAAGAATCCACTTCCTTTTGCACAATGGCTTTTGGCAAGCGGAATTCGGGTATACCGTAAACCAACACACCGCCCGCTGTATGAAGCGCTTCGAAAACAGTCACCTCGTATCCTTTTTTAGCAAGCTCACCCGCACAAGTAAGACCCGATGGGCCCGAGCCGATAACAGCAACTTTTTTGCCGTTACTTTGCGGTTTTTTAAGGTTTTCAGTTGTGTGAGCGTTGTGCCAATCGGCAACAAAGCGTTCAAGTCGGCCAATACCAACGCTTTCGCCTTTAATACCCCTTATACACTTGCTTTCGCATTGCTTTTCTTGTGGGCAAACACGACCGCAAACCGCAGGTAATGAAGATGACTTATAAATCACCTGATAAGCGCCTTCAAAATCGCCCTCTTTCACCTTTTCGATAAATTCAGGGATATGAATATTTACAGGGCAACCCGAAACACAGGGTGCATTTTTACAATTTAAACAACGAAGTGCCTCATCAATAGCGGTTTCTTCGCTGTAACCAAGCGCAACCTCACAAAAATTTGTTGCGCGAATTTTTGCGTCCTGTGTGGGCATTTCGTTTCGTTTTAAAGACATATTTGCCATTATCTTACTTCTTTCTTAAACAAATTACAGTTTTCTTCATAAGCATGGCGTTCAAAATCTCGATAGGTTGTGCCACGCTTCATTGCTTCGTCGAAATCAATTAAATAACCGTCAAAATCGGGGCCGTCAACACAGGCAAATTTAATTTTCCCTCCAACAGTCAAACGACAGCCACCGCACATACCGGTGCCGTCTATCATAATCGGGTTCATAGAAACAGTAACGGGCACATTATATTCCTTTGCGGTTAAAACCACAAATTTCATCATAACAAGCGGGCCGACAGTAATAATTTCATCATATTGTTTTCCGCTTTCAAGCGCTTCCTTTAAAGGCATTGTAACATTGCCCTTAAAACCGTAAGAACCATCATCGGTAGTAACCACAAGATTGTCTGAAACCGCTTTAAATTCATCTTCTAAAATAAGCAAATCCTTGTTTCTAAAACCGATAATACTGTCAACTTCGCAACCCATTTCGTGCAATCTTTGCGCAACAGGCAAAGCAATGGCACAACCAACGCCACCGCCGATTATACATACTTTTTTTAGTCCCGCAACCTTTGTGGAATTACCCAAAGGGCCAACAAAATCGGCAATAAAATCGCCTGCATTTTTTTGGTTTAATTTATTGGTTGTAGCACCGACAATTTGAAAAATGATTTTTACCAAACCTTTTTCCCTGTCAAAGCCCGCAACGGTAAGCGGTATTCTTTCGCCGTTTTCATCCACCCTTAAAATTATAAACTGCCCCGCTTGTGCTTTTTTTGCAACAAGCGGTGCTTCAATTTCCATTTGTGTAACAAAAGGATTTAATATTTTTTTACTTGCTATTTTATACACTTTTTTCACCTGTTTTTGTGATTTTTATAACTGTTAAAAGATCATCCATAACCTTAAATTCAATATGATATTTTGAAAATTCAAAGGCGTAAATGCGGTCGGGGTCATTTTGATAATGTGGTCTTGGGTCACCCTCTAAAACGGCAACGGTTTTACCATAATCTTCCTCTAAAATTTCTTTAAATTCTTCGGGTATAAAAACCTTTAAATTATCCCCTAAAACCGCATCAGAAAAGCCACCAACGGCATCGGTGTGACAGTCGGTATAAGGGATATACGGCTTTATGTCATAAATGGGTGTGCCATCTAACAAATCGGCACCCAAAACAGTAATTTCACCTTTTTTTACTTCCAAAATTTTAACGCTTGAAAGACCGATAGGGTTTGGGCGATAAGGCGAACGGGTTGCAAACACACCTACCCTTTTATTGCCACCAAGTCGTGGTGGGCGAACAGTTGGTGACCAGTTAGGTTTATCAACCTCGGAAAAGCCCCAAATAAGCCATAAATGGCTAAAATCTTCAAGCCCCTTTAAAGCCGAAACATCAGCATATTCCTTTTCAAAAACAATTTTACCCACAGTGTCCACCAAACCGCTTTGTCGCGGTATGCCAAACTTTGTGGGAAAATCGGTCTTTATTCTTGCAATAATCTTTAAATTTTCCATATTTTAAAACTTAAAATTATCAACAAATTCATCCCATTCGGGTTTTTGGTCATCGGGCAAAGCGTTATATTCACTAAACACAACTTCTAAAACAATGTCGTATGACTTTTTAATTTTAAAATAACTGTTTATAACTATTCCCGCCATTACAAGTGAACAAACCACAATAATTGCAAGGGGTAACAAATGCAATAAATAAAACTTAGCGGGGAGATTTACATATGTATTGCCAAGCATTTGTGCAAAAACAATTGTAAGAAAAACGCAAGAAATAACATTTCCAGCGCCAAAAACACCTGCAACAATATAGTTTGCATTAAACCTTGACAAAACAAGCATTGCCAACATAACTGCGGTTAAAATGCAAACAGTTATAAATCCATTCATATTTATAGTTGTATTTGACGGCAATTCATTCTTAACTATAAAGATACCGACCAAATATAAAGAATTGATAACCATTGTAAAAGCAAATGCCAAAACATAAATCCACTTGCAAATATTGTAAAGCATATCGCCTTTTTTATGGTAATAAATGCCCTTTTTTTCTTCGCGTTCTTTTGCGCGTTTTAAGATGTTTTCATTAAAAGCCATACTTTTTTCTCCAAACTGATAATTTTTTATATTATACTACTAATTATTTTGATTGACAAGTCCGATTTTGCAAATATAATAATTTATGTAAAAATAACTGATTTAGGGGATAAAGATGTCGAAACTTAACATTGTAATGGTCGAACCCGAAATTCCGCAAAACACAGGAAATGTGGCGCGCACCTGTGCCGCAACGGGCGCACGACTTCATTTAGTTGGTCCCATGGGCTTTAAAATTGATGATAAAAAACTTAAACGAGCAGGGCTTGATTACTGGCAATATCTTGATATTACCTATTACGAATCATTAGATGAATTTTTCAAAAAAAATCAGGGTGAATTTTATTATTTCACAACAAAAGGCCGCCATGTTCACAGCGATGTAGATTATCCCGATAATTGCTACCTTTTATTTGGCAAAGAAACCAAAGGTTTACCCGAAGAATTGCTTATTAAAAATCCCGATAAATGTGTAAGAATCCCAATGGAGGGCGAAATCAGAAGTTTAAACCTTTCAAACTCGGTTGCTATCGCCACTTACGAGGTTTTAAGGCAGTGGAACTACCCCGCACTTCAAAATTTTGGCCAATTACACAATTATCGTTGGGAAGAAGTGTAAATATTTTTACATTTATTTATTAAATAAATATTGAAAAAAGTAAAATTTGTGGTAAAATAGTAATTGTAAAAATTTTAACAAACTTTGAAAGGATTGTTTTAAATGAGTTTACTTAACAAAAAAACTATTGACGACATCAATGTAAAAGGTCAAAAAGTGCTTGTTCGTTGCGACTTCAATGTTCCGCTTAAAAACGGCGAAATCACCGACGAAAACCGCATCAACGCTGCACTCCCCACTATTGAAAAATTAATTGCTGACGGTGGCAAGGTTATCCTTTGCTCACACCTTGGCAAACCAAAGGGCGAACCCAAACCCGAACTTTCTTTGGCACCCGTTGCAAAGCGCCTTTCTGAAAAGCTTGGCAAAGAGGTTGTTTTCGCCGCTGATGATAACGTTGTTGGTGAAAATGCAAAAGCAGCTGTTGCTAATATGAAGGACGGCGATGTTGTTTTATTACAAAACACACGTTACCGCGCAGAAGAAACCAAAAACGGCGAAGCATTCTCTGCTGAACTTGGTTCACTTGCTGATATTTTTGTAAACGATGCTTTCGGCACTGCACACCGTGCACACTGCTCTACCGTTGGTGTTGTATCTTATGTTAACGAAGCTGCTGCAGGTTACCTTATCGGTAAAGAACTTAAATACCTCGGCAACGCTGTTGAAGACCCCGCTCGTCCCTTCGTTTGCATTTTGGGCGGCGCAAAGGTTGACAGTAAACTCCCCGTTATTGAAAATCTTTTAACCAAAGCTGATACTCTTATCATCGGCGGCGGTATGGCTTACACATTCCTTGCTGCAAATGGTTATGGCGTTGGTAATTCTTTGGTTGACGAAACCAAAATTGATTACTG
>JAZSNW010000094.1:0-6587 GCA_045536615.1 Acutalibacteraceae bacterium
CATATCAACCGAACCATAACCACCCTTTAAATATTGCACGGCAACGGGGATGGTTTTATAATCGTTACCTATTACAAGATAAGGCAAAAGATAGTCGTTCCAAATCCACATTGTGTTTAAAATTGCAACCGTTACGGTGGTTGGTTTTAGAATGGGGAAAACCACTAAAAAATAGGTTTGCAGGGTGTTGCATCCGTCGATAGTGGCGGCTTCCTCAATGGTTATGGGGACTGATTTTACAAACCCCGAAAACATAAAGGTTGAAAGCCCCGCACCAAAGCCAAGATAAATTAAAATTATGCCAATGGGATTATCAATCCCCAAAACATTAGCGGTTTTTGACATCGTGAACATAACCATTTGAAAGGGCACAATCATTGAAAAAACAAGGGCATAATACAAAAGATTTGTCCAAAAGGTTTTCACCCTTACAATATACCAAGCGGTCATTGAAGTGAAAATTACAATGGCTGCAACCGAAAAAACAGTTATAAACAGTGACCAAAAAAATGCTGTAATGAAGCCCGTTTGTTCTATTCCTGAAATATAATTTTGCAAACCCGAAAAAGTTTCGGAATTTGGCAAAACAAAGGGTGTGTCGGTAATTGAAAACTTGAATTTAAAAGAATTTATCACCACAATAACAATGGGCAACAAAAACAAAATTGCAAGGGAAAGCAACAGTATAAAAATAATGCCGCGCGAAAGTTTTTTTGTCACTATTGCTCGACCTCTTTTCTGCGGGTTAGTACAAGCTGTGTTAAGGCGATAGCGGCAACAATTAAAAAGAATATAACCGCTTTTGCTTGACCAACACCCTCGTACCCGATTTTGCCGTAAAATGTTTCGTAAATATCAAGCGCCAGCATTTTTGTGCGGCCACCCGGTGCACCTGCGGTTAGGGCAAGGTTTTGGTCAAAAAGTTTGAAAGAATTTGTAATGGTTAAAAACAAACAAATTGTGATAGACGGCATAACCGAAGGTATTGTGATTTTAAAAAGCGTGGTTAAAACACCTGCGCCGTCGACCTTTGCAGCTTCTAAAATATCGGTTGGGACTGATGAAAGCCCCGCGATATAAATTATCATTGTATAACCAATCATTTGCCAATTCATTAAAATAACAAGGCCCCAAAAGCCAAAGCGTTCGTCAGAGGTAAGGGCATAGCCATAATTTAAAAGCACACCGTTTATAATTAGTTGTTAAATATAGTCAAGCACAATTCCGCCGATAAGGTTTGGCATAAAAAACACCGTTCTAAAAAGGTTTGTGCCCCAAATTTTTCGGGTTAATAAAAGCGCCAAAATAAATGCAAAAATGTTTATGGTTATAACCGATGTTAAAGCAAACCTAATTGTAAACCACAAAGCGTTTAGAAAGTCATCACTTTCTTTAAATGCTTGGATATAATTATTAAAACCCACAAACGTAGAATTTTCTACCGTTGTAAATTCTGTGAAAGAAAGGTAAAGTCCCAATATAAAAGGAATTACAAACGCAATTAAAAAAGCCGCAAGGGTGGGGAGAACAAAAATTGGAAAATATCTTTTGACAGATTTCATTTAATCGCGTTCTTTCTTCCAACTCTTTACAATTGTGTCTTTTACTTCATTCCACTTCTTTTTTGCTTGAACATAGTCAAGCAAAGCGCTGCCGGTGTCTTTTTTAAAGGTTTCACTTGGGAAAGCGCTAAATACCCAAGGCACAGTTTTAAGATTTTTGTTCTTCATATATCTAAAAATTTCTTTTGCCAATGGGTCGGATGGAATTTCTTTTTCTGTAAATGTGTTAAATGGGGTTATAAAGCCAAGTTTGTCGGTTACATATTTTTTACCCGTTTCGCTTGAGAACAGCCAGTCCAAAAAGTCAAGTGACGCTTTTTGTTTGTCTTCACTTACATTTTTGTTAATTGCAAGATAATTTTCTGTACCGATGCAAAGACCTTGTGCTTCTTCACCTTCAATGTCGGTGTAAATGGGAAGCATTTTAACATCTTCGGCATTAACGGTGTTGCCCTTAACACCCGAAATTTGCGACCACGCCCAGTTGCCGTTTTGAACCATTGCAACTTTGCCAAGCGCAAATTCGGCCATAGAATCCGCAACCGACTTAGAACCTAAAAGATTTTTTTCGGTTATTGAATTGTTAACATATAAATCAAAAATGTTTTTTAATTTATCGCTGTGGTTAAGTCCAATTTCCTTTGCTTCTAAAAGTGACAAGGTTGCATCGGTATCGGCTTTTGCCATTTCATAATAAAGCGGAACATTTAAAAGGTGGGTTTGCCAACGCCAGTCTTCACCTGCGGAAAGGGAAGTGGACGCAAAAACCCCTTCAATAGCAAGTTTTTTCTTGTTGGCGGACATATCTTCGACAATCGCTTTCAAATCTTTAAAGTTTTTAATTTCAGACATATCCGAAAAGTTGGTTTTTTTATTCGGCAATGCAAAATAACGCTTCATAATTGCGTTGTTGTAAATGATGCCATAACCTTCAACAACATAGGGGATAGCGTAAACACCGCCATCTTCTTTAATTGCCAAAGATTTATCGCTTAAATATGAATAAAGTTTGCTGTCTTTAAGGTTAAGGCAGTAATCATCCCAAGCGTCATAACCAACGGGGCCGTTTACTTGAAAAATTGTCGGTGGATTGCTTTTTGCAATTTCTGACTTTAAGGTTTGTTCATAAGTGTTTGCGGCGGCAGTTACAACTTTAACTTTAACGCCGGTCTCTTCTTCATACTTTTTGGCAACCTCTTCAAAAACCGAAGCCGATTCGGGCTTAAAGTTTAAATAGTAAACCAATGCCTCGCTTTTGTTTGATTTGCACCCTGCAAGAGAAAGACAGGAAAGCAGACAAATTATTGAAAGTAACAATGCCATAATTTTTGTTTTCATTTTATTTTCCTCCAAAATAAAAGTTCTTTTTATACTTTTACCCAAAAAACCAAAATTATGAAAAAATTCACTTTAAAAAAGTTAAAAATATTGCTTGACAAAAGCCGACAACTATGGTATATTATTTAGGCGCTCGAAAATGCTGGTGTAGCTCAGTTGGTAGAGCAGCTGATTTGTAATCAGCAGGTCGGGGGTTCGAGTCCGTCCACCAGCTCCAGCGTATATGAGTCTTTAATCGGACTCGAAGCCTGAGAGGGTGAGTGGCGTTAATAAAACATCACGGTGTGATGTTTTTAGACACGAAGTGCGCGGTGGCTATGCCACAAGCACGGCATACTTTTGAAAAAAGGATGCGTCCGTCCACCAGCTCCAGCGTTTAAAACTAAATATGGGAGTGTTCCCGAGTGGCCAAAGGGGGCAGACTGTAAATCTGTTGTCTTCGACTTCGGTGGTTCGAATCCACCCGCTCCCACCAAGGAAAAAGCACTTGCTATTGCAAGTGCTTTTTTCAGTTATATTCGCCTTACGGCGAGTGATATTGTTTCGCAGTGATATTCGGCTAAAGCCGAGTGATATTGGGCTTCGCCCAGTTTTATGGCGAATATAATATCACTGAAACCATAGGTTTCAATATCACTTTCACGAAGTGAAAATATCACTGTGCCAACGGCACAATATCACTAAAATTTAAGACAATATGAATTCGAACGACCGAAACAAAGAATAACCTTGTTGTATAGAGATTAATATGATATAATTTGTTCAGGTGGTGAGCGCATTGAAAATTATGGATATCAACGATATTAAATCAGCCGCAGGAGTAGCTTTCAATAAACTAGATCCTCGTTTTGAAAATGCATATATAGATCAATCATATACGATTAAGATTTCGGATAATAATCAAACAGTAGATTTGAACGATTTTATCGAACATTATAAAAATCTAAGTTTGCAATAATTTTGTTGTGTAAAATCCTCATCTTGTATGTTGATTTTACATAAAAGGTGAGGATAATATAATTATTTTTCCCAATTATTAATAATTTCAACCTTATCCTCAAGTACTTTTATTAATGTGTCAGAATCTGTATGTGGATCACTTTTTTCTTTAAGAAGCGAGATGATTTGAAAAACAAGTGCTATGATACAACAAATAATAGCCACTAAGACTTTTGATTTATAAACAGATGATAACATAAAAAATGTCAAAATTATTATGGCGGCTAACAAGAAACTTATCCGTACAAAAATATTACTTTTTTTAAGTGATGTAAAATAATTTATATATGTTATATTGTTACATTCCGTAACTACACCATATAGTTTAGTGAGAATTTTTGAATTTTTAAAATTTAATTTTAATCTTTTCTCATAACATTCAATCTTTATTTTACCATTTTTATTGCAATAAAAGTTAATTAGTCCGCCATTTCTATCGTTTATATTTTTACATAGTCCTTGCAATTGTATAAGCCTGTTTATTGTATCTTTTTTTGAAGCACAAATCTCAAATTCACCTTGTTTGATTTTCTTCATTTATATCACTCCATAATATTGTTTTATAAAATTATAGCATAAATATGAAAAATTTCATAGTATTTTTTAGCGAATAGAAAAACACAGGCGACGGTTCTGTGTCTTGACAAAATAGTTAGCATTTAAAATCTTCCTTTTAAAGAGAGCGTTTGGTGTAAAAACCAACCGCTTTTCATTTTATGACAATTAAAATAACTATTATTTGCTATATAAATTTGTGCAAAGTTAACAAAAAATAACAATATTTCAAAAGGACTATTGACAGTTTGAAATATAAGTGGTAAAGTTATAGTGTAATTTTATAGGCAATTAATGCCTAAATTGGAAGGAGAAAAAATTATGAAAAAAACTTTGCGCATGGCATTAGCGTTAGTTTTAATCGTTGCCGTTTTGGCTACCGGTTTAATTTTTGCTAATGCGGTGGAAGACGATCCATGGGTAATACAAACAACGCGTCAAGACGATGCGGCTTTCACAAAAATCGATTATTCCGAGTTTAACTGGGATGCATTTGGCGAAAACCTTGTGCCTGACCCAACTGTCGCACACTTTGATGATGATGGTGTTTACGGCAGATACATTGATAAATATGATGAAAATTATCAACCCGGTCCTGCTAATGATTATTATTGGTGGGATAAGTATATCGAAAAAGATAGCGGCTTTGTAATGTTTTATGCTGCAGCCGAACAATACAACAATCTTCATAATACAGCTATTTCGTTCGAACGAAGCGAACTTGACGCTGACGGATATTACACAATACCGAAGGGTTATTTCGGTACTGCTAGGGATGGGAACAATCAGTATAAAGCCACTATTAACGGTCAACCGCTTGATTACAAAAACGGTTATCAAAGCCCTGCCCACAGGTATTTTTGTATTGCTCCCGGCGATCCAAATGCCCCTTCCTTCACGGATGACGGTTCCGGTGTTATTAAATCAACTGGTACCGCAAGCGTGAGTTCCAGAGCATTGCCTTTGCCTGCTATGGAGCAAGGAAAATATTATGTAATTAAGTTTGATGTAAAATATGATAAAAATAATCAGAGTCATAGAGAGGTTGGTATATGTCTTCAGCCCAAAGATTTGGCGGCACTAGACGGTGACCTTGCATCTGCCCTTGGTTTAGCTAATGGTCTTCAAGCAGGTGTACAGGGCTTTGATTCATATGTAACACTTGGCACTGATCTTGCAGATGGTGTAGTTGATACAATGTGCTTTGTTGTATATACCGGTTCTTCTAATTTTAGCGATCCATATATCAGGTTTAATCACCAAGCAAATCAAACTACCTATTTCTTTGATAACTTTGGTATGTACGAGGTTAGTGAAGAATACGCTCAGACTTGCCAAGAAGGTGCAAAGCTTCCCGAGATTGCTACTGCACCAGAAACCTTTAACATCAGCTTTGATGCTGCAGGTGCTACTAATCCCGCTGCTGCTGAAACAGATGATGAAGGTAAATTAGCAGAACTCCCCGTAGTTTCTAAGGTTGGTTCTATTTTCAATGGTTGGTTTGACGCTCAAGAAGGCGGCAACAAAATTACTACCGACACTGTATTTACAGCTGATACAACCGTATATGCTCAATGGACTGTATGTGACCATACCGGAAGCACTGCACAATCCGACTGTAAAAACAGCGCTACCTGCACCGTTTGTGGTGGCACTATCGCTGTAAAAGAACATGCTAACTATGTTTGGAAGTTTGATGCAAATCAACACTGGGAAGAATGCGAAGCTTGCGAGACTGTAAAGGGTGAAAAAGCAAACCACACAGGCGGTACTGCTACTTGCTCAACAAAAGCTGTATGCGCTGAAGCAAACTGTGGTCAGTCATATGGTGAATTTGATGCTGCAAACCACGAAAGCACAGAATTTACTTATGTTGAAAATGCAGACGGCACAACCCACACCAAGAAGAACGCTTGCTGTGGTGCTGTAGTTGCAGCTGATGAAGCACACGCTTATGGCGATGACAACGTTTGCGACAACTGCGAATTTGATAAGACACCCGCTGGCGATAACGAAGGTGGTAACACCGGTAACGAAGGTGGCAACACCGGTAATGAAGGCAGCCAAGGTGGCGCAGGCACACCTGCTCCCAACCCCGGCACACAAACCGGCGACTTCACTAATATTGCTTTA
>JAZSNW010000089.1:0-6878 GCA_045536615.1 Acutalibacteraceae bacterium
ATGTTAATATCGCGTTGGCTGTTTTCAATGACCTTTGCGGCTTCGGCAACCTTAATTGAAGACGCCCTGTGAACACCTGCATCAACAACAATTTCATAAACCTTTGCAACCTCTTCAAGTGTTTCATCGTCCATACCCGAAACAATTTTAACAATGGTTTCTAAACGGTGCACCTTATCGCCGGGGTTGATGCGTTCAGGTGAATAACCAACCTTAAAGTCAACACCGCATTTAAGACCCGATTCCTTTTCCATAATCGGCACACAAACATCTTCAGTAACACCGGGGTAAACAGTAGATTCAAACACAACTATTGAACCCTTTGTAAGATTGCGACCAACGATTTTACTTGCACCTTCAACAGGGGTAAGGTCGGGTGTGTGGTCGTCATTAACAGGGGTAGGAACTGCAACAATATGGAATTTAGCATCACGCAAACGAGTTTCATCGGATGTAAATTCAACAGTTGTATTTTTAATTGCCTCGTTACCAACCTCGTTAGTGGGGTCGATACCTGATTTATAAGTTTCGATTTTTGCTTTATTAAGGTCATAACCAATAACCTTAACACCGCGTTTTGCAAATTCGATAGCGATAGGCATACCAACATAGCCAAGACCTACAAGTGAAATGGCTTCTTCTTGTGATTTGATTTTGTCATAAAGTTTCATAATCAAAATTCCTCTTCTATTATTTTAAATAACATTGACTCAACTTTTTCAAGCTCAAAACGGCGACAGCTTAGAATATTAAATTTACCCATTTCTATACGCTTGTCTTCAACAAGTAAATTTTCAAGTGCATTAACAAAACTGTCAACATCATTTGGATTAAATAAAAATCCGCTTTCTTTTTCAACAATATCTTTGTGGCCTCGATTTACCGCAGCGATAATTGGTAATCCACTTGCCATTTCTTCAATAAGATTAAGGCCTAAACCCTCGCGAACACTTGCTGATGTGCCTATATCGAATGCGGGTAAAATTTGCGGTACATCATGACGATATCCAAGTAAAACCACCTGATTTTCAACACCAAGCGATTTTGCAAGCTCGACAAGGTTTTGGGCATTATCGCCTTTACCGACTAAAAACAGTTTAATATTGCTGTTTTTTATTTTAGCAATACCGCGTATTAAAATTTGTTGATTTTTGTTTTGGTTTAGCTCTGCCACCGCAACCAAGGCAATTTCATTTGGCTGTATTCCCAAAGTGTTACGAAGCTCTTGTCGTTTTTCCGCATTTACTGGTGCAAATCTTTTTAAATTTACCCCAATCCCCGGGATATATTTAAATTCCCCGCCTTTTTTAAGCTTAAACTTTTTACTCGCTTCAAAATCCTCGTGGTTTATGGTAACCAAAATATCGGTATATCTTGCCGCAAATTTTTCAATTGTGCGAAAAACAAAGTTTTTGATAGCATTATTTCCCTTAAAAAAGTGAAAGCCGTGACAAATATAAATGACCTTAGCACCGCTTTTCCGTGCTGCCAAGCGTGTCATTAGGCCCATAACTGGCTCGTTTGTAATAATCAAATCATAATCGGTTTCTTTTATTATTTTTTTAAGCTGTGTATATCCTTTAAGGTTAGATAACTTAACAGGACTGCGACTTAACTGAACGGTTTTTACTGTAACGAAAGACAGTCCTTCTAATTTTTTTATTAGTTCGTCTACCCTGTTACCTACGGGCGAACACACAACATCCACAGCTAATTCATTTGTGGACCAATATTTTATATGGTCTATAAAAAATTGCACTGCCATTAAATCGGTACAAGTTAGCAATATTTTTTTCATTTGATTTTCTCCAAAATCTTATTCGCAATTTTTTCGCCGCTCATACCGTATTCGTTTCTTAAATATTTTTGGTTGCCAACCTTAACACAGTATTCATCTGACATACCAATACGCATAAGCTTGGCTTTTGACGGGTTTTCAGCCATAACCTCAGCAACGGCACCGCCAAAGCCACCCACGACATTGTGCTCTTCACAAGTCACAATCAAATCGTGAGAGTCAGCACATTCTAAAATGGTATTAACATCCAACGGCTTAACAGTCGGGAAGGTGTAAACAGTGGGGGTTATACCCTTTTCTTCAAGTATTTGACACGCAATTTCAACCTCTTCAAAAATTGCACCGGTTGAAAAAATTGCAACATCCTTACCGTTTTTAACATTTATTGCTTTGCCGATTTGGAAGTTTTTAATTTCTTTATGAATTCTTTTTTCGCCGCCGCGACCAAGTCGCAAATAGCAAGTGCCCTTATAATTTGCAATGGCTTTTGTAATTTCTTCGGCTTCGCAAAGGTCACCCGGTGCAAACACCGCAACATCAGGCAATGCACGCATAACGGCAATATCCTCGGTTGCGTGGTGGCTCATACCAAGTGAGCCGTAAACAAAACCGCCGCCAACACAAACAATCTTCACATTAGCATTGTGATAAGCGCAGTCGTTTCTAATTTGCTCTAAACAACGAAGTGTTGGGAAATTACCGATTGAATAGGTAAAAACGGTCTTGCCTTCAAGCGCCATACCTGCCGCAAGGGAGGTCATATTTTGTTCAGCAATACCTGCATTTGTAAACTGATTTGGTAACTGCTCGAAATATGGCTTTAAAACACCAAAGCCCAAGTCACCTGTTACAAGCTCTATCTTTTCATCCTCTTTGGCAAGAGAAATTAAAGTTTTAACAAAAGTATCTCTCATAATATACCTCAGCCCTCCTTATTCCATGTGGGGTGCCATGTTGCGCTTGTTGTGTGGTCGTTATAGATATCCGCACCATCAGGAATTTCGGCAGGGTTTTCTATTCCGTTTGGTGTGTATGGGTCAACCACATCATCGGGTTTATTTTTGTGAAGTTCTGAAACTGCGTTATCATACTCCCAACCCTCGTGCGGGAAGCGATAATGCCATAAAATATCGTTTTCCATAAAGGAAATTCCATATCCCTTAATGGTGTTGGCGATAATAACTGTCGGTTTATTATTGTCAAACTTTTTGTTGAATGCATTTTTAAGTTCGGTATGTTCGTTGCCGTTTATGTCGATAACATTCCACCCAAATGCAGCCCATTTTGCTGCAAAATTTGAAAGCGCCATTGTCTTATCACAAAAGTCCATACTTTGCATTTTGTTGTGGTCAACAATTACTACCAAATTGCCAAGCTCATTATGGTTTGCAAAAAGTGCTGCTTCCCAAACTGAGCCCTCGTCACATTCACCGTCACCAAGCACCACATAAACCTTATGCGCCTTCTTGTCCTTTTTAGCGGCATAAGCCATACCTGTTGCCGCAGACAAGCCGTGACCTAACGAGCCGGTTGAAAAATCAACACCGGGTAAATGGTGGGAAACATGACCTGATAAACGGCTGCCGTTTTGGTAATGGGTTTTTAATTCTTCCACAGGGAAGAAACCATTTTCAGCCAAAGCCGCATACACCGATGCGCCTGCATGTCCCTTGCTTAAAATAAAACGGTCGCGCATATCGCTTTTGGGGTTGTTGCAGTCAAAATTTAAAATCTCGGAATAAAGTACAGCCATAATATCCGCAACCGAAAGAATTGCACCGATATGACTGCCACCTGACAAATGAGTCATTTCTATGCCGTGTCTTCTAATAAGCCATGCTAAATTTTCGCTTTTCATAAACTTCTTCCAATCATAAGTGATAAAAATTTTGTGTTGGTTTTATGCTCAAACCAACCAATAGCTTTAATAATTGCTATCGGCATAAAAATGCCACCAATTAGCATTGCGGGGAAAATTATATAAAAAGATGTGTTAAGCAATCTTTCCAATACGATTTCGATAACCAACTGGCAAGGCCAAGAAAGTATAAAAATTGAATAAGTTTGTGCAAAAACAGATTTTTTGTTGATTTCAAATCTTTTTGATATTTCAAAACTAAATAGAAAAACCGAAAATACCATTAAAATCGAAATAATAAATTTTATTGCAATCTGGTTTTTGGTGAAAACAAACATAACTATACTTAAAGCTAAAAATATGCTTGCTAACAAATAGGAAAATTTATTGGCAGATAAACAGTTATATTTAGCACACACTATACCAAGCATAAAATAAAAGCCAAAATGCGCAATGTCGTTAATCGAAAACCAACCTGTTATTTGCGGTAAGAAAAACATTACCGCGCTTAATAATGTGATAATTAAAATTTTTAAGGTTAACAGCTTTTTAGACTTTAAGATTACATAACCAAGTATATTTATGAAAAATATCATTGGCAAAAACCAAAAATGCCCCCAAACGCTGTCACGAGGAACTAAAAACGAACGAATTATTTGTAAAGCATCAAATGAAAGTGTGTCATTTAAAAATGGACTTAATAAAATTTTAGGGACAACTGCAATAAGAGAAAATACAAAATAAGGCACTAATATATGCTTTATTCTTCGTAACAGATAATCTTTAAAACTGTATTTTTCGGTTTGGTTTGTAGCAAACATTAAATAACCGCTACACCAAACAAAAAGCGGCATATGAAAGTCATAAATGAAATATTGCAGTTTTTCTGCCCAAAACGGAACATTAACGACAAATGGATAGGAGTGCCCAAGAATCACAAGAAAACAACCTATCATTTGCATCAACGTTATAAATGATAATTTTTTAGCGGGTTGGTTTACACTCATAATTTTATAACCTGCAAATTTTTTATTTTGAAATTAAATCTAACTCTTTAATCTCTTCATTTGTCAAACACCAGTCGGTTGCGGCAATATTACCAAGTATTTGTGACGGTCTTTTAGCACCGACAAGCACAACAGAATCTTTAAGATAATCAAGAATAAAACGAAGTGCCACAGCCGAAACAGGAACATTGTGGTTTTCAGCAATAGGTCGCATTTTTTCAACTATTTCAAGGTTTTGCTTAAACTTTTCGCCGTGGAAATTAACATAAATTTCACGGCTGCGGCGGTCATTACTGCCAAAAGTAGCATTAATATCATACTTGCCGGTTAAAACACCTTGTCCCAAGCTGCCCCAGGTCATTGGGGTAAGTGACAGCTGATTTGCTAAATCAGTCAGTTCAAACTCGTTTTTGCGGCAAGCCAATGAAAACTCGTCCTGCATTGAAACAAACTTGCCCGAAAATGATTTAAGCTCGTTTAAATCTTCTTCGTAAATGTTTGAAAGGCCATAGCTTCTGATATATCCCTTTGCCTTATATTTTTCAAGTGCTTCAACCACATCGCCGATTGGTGTAACACCATCGCGGTAATGAATTTGGTAAACATCAATATAATCGGTTTTAAGGCGGCGTAAGCTGTCAGTTAAAGCTTTTTCGATATAAGCGGGCGAATTGTCATAAAAGGTTTTGCCGTTTTCTACCCTTACGCCAAACTTTGTTGCAATAACAACATCCTGTCGCTTTTCGCCAAGCGCCTTTGCCAAGGTTTCTTCAGATTTACCAAGGCCGTAGGTATCAGCAGTATCAAAAAAGTTGACGCCATTATCTATTGCAGCATTTACTGTGTCTAAAAGCTCCTGCTCCTGCACATCGCCCCAACCGTACTGCCCCATAGGGCAACCGCCCATACAAATGCGGGAAACCTTAATATCTGAATTTTTTAAAGTTATGTACTCCATCATTTATTTCCTTTAATTATTTTTAAACATTTTTTTAAAACCTTAAAAACCGTTTCAAAAAATATTTTCAAGTCGGTTTTAAAAGAAACATTTGCAACATATTTCAGTCGCAGTTGATTTTTGCGTTTTAAAACATACTGCTCATAAATTTCATCAACATTGTCAGTTCCGACAATTTCGTCTAAATTTATAAAATCCATAGAGCTAAAATCAGTAATACCCGGGCGAACATTTAAAATGTTTTTTTCAAGCTCATCATATTGGTCGGTATATCTTAAAAGCTCAGGTCGGGGACCGATAAAGCTCATACTGCCGTTTAAAATATTGAAAAGCTGTGCGGTTTCATCTAATTTGGTTTTTCTTAAAATTGCACCAACCTTGGTAATTCGGCTATCATTTAAAGCGGTGGTGCCAGAACCGATTTTGTCAGCATCCTTTACCATAGTGCGGAATTTAAAAATTTTAAAACTTTTGTTTTTATATCCCCCACGAAGCGGTTTATAAAAAACAGGAAAACCTGTGTCAACCGCTACCGCAACCGCAATGATAAGCATAAAGGGCCAAACGACCAACAAACCAATTAATGCAAGGGTAAAATCTATAACCCGTTTAGCATATAAATTATAAAAACTATGGTATGACTTTTTTAAACTTTCGTTTGTATAGTCTAAATCTTCCAAAGCAAGTTTGCTTTGAACTTCATTAGAAAATGTTATTTTTGTTTCTATCAAAATATCACCTTTATGTAAAGTTTTATCAAGGCATAATAAACGCAATTTTACATATAACATTATATCACATACATTTTACAAAAGCAACAGTATTTTAATTATATATAATATATATAAATAAATATATGGCAAGCCCCCAAAATCATATAATTATTTATAAGATTTTTGGGGGTTATTTTTTGTTTAATATTATTTTAGAAATTTTGTCAGGAATGTATTATTTCGCGCTTCACGTTGTCACAAAAGGTGCTTTCCCTGCTCCGCTGTCATGTGAAAAGGAAAACGAACTGCTGCTTAAAAGCCAAAACGGTGATATTGATGCACGCAATACACTTATTGAACACAACCTGCGCCTTGTTGCCCACATTGTTAAAAAATATTACGCCACCGGTGCCGACCAAGATGATTTGATTTCCATTGGCACAGTAGGGCTTATAAAAGCGGTTAACACCTTCCGTGCCGACCGAAACATCCGCCTTGCTACCTATGCCGCAAGATGCATTGAAAACGAAATTTTAATGTTTTT
>JAZSNW010000116.1:0-5664 GCA_045536615.1 Acutalibacteraceae bacterium
CGGACAGTCGCGCAATTATTTGTGAGGAAAGTCCGGGCTTCACAGGGCAGGATAACGGCTAACGGCCGCCCGGGGCGACCCGAGGGAAAGTGCAACAGAGATATACCGCCGACATTTTGTCGGTAAGGGTGGAAAGGCGAGGTAAGAGCTCACCGGCTGACGCGAGAGCGTGCAGTCCTGTAAACCCTATCCGAAGCAACATCAACTACGGCTATACATTTGCCCGATGTGCCGTGAAAGATGGCGTGAGCGATACGGCAACGTACCGCCAAGAAAGATAGTCGTCCAAGACAGAACCCGGCTTACAGACTCGGTCGCAAAGAAAAAAGTGCTTGAAATTCAAGCGCTTTTCTTTTTTATATTTTTTCTAAAACTTGCAAAATCAAATCTCTGTCTGCCAAGCCTACTGAAAACGCAGTAGCGCTTCCCGACGCAGTGCCGAGTTTTAGTGCATACTCAAAATTTCCATTTTGAAGATACCCTGCAATAAAACCTGCAACCATCGAGTCGCCTGCACCAACGGTATTAACCGACTGACCTGACACCGCATTAATACGGTGAACTTGGGCATTTTCATCCAAAAGCAACGCTCCGTCTGCACCTAAAGACACTAAGACGTTTTCGGCACCCATTTTTTGAAGTTTTTTAGCACATTCAACAATGTCATTTTCCTCTGAAACTTCACCAAACAGTCCGCAAAGTTCCTCTAAATTAGGTTTTATCAAGAACGGCTTGTGTTTTAAAGCGTTGAGCAAGTGTTCACCCTCGGCATCAACGACAAACTTAACGCCCTTTGATGAAAGCCTTACCATAATACTGCCGTAAATATCGCTCGGCACACCTTTAGGCACACTGCCCGAAAGTACAAGTATATCCCCGTTCT
The DNA here is from genome assembly GCA_045536615.1 of Acutalibacteraceae bacterium. Classification (GTDB taxonomy): domain Bacteria; phylum Bacillota; class Clostridia; order Oscillospirales; family Acutalibacteraceae; genus UBA737. The sequence continues at coordinate 884 of JAZSNW010000116.1, forward strand.
GAAGCACGCCCATAGACTCATACAACCGTTCAATATCGGCCATTTTGACTTCGGGACCAACACAGTTTATGTCGGTTTCGCTTTCTGAACGCAATTTTACATTTATGCGTGACATTCCACACTCAAGTTTTGTGAATTTAGGTGTCACCCACTCGGATTTTACACCGTTTTCAATTGCCTCGCCGACAAAACCGGCAACAAATCCCAGTGCCACCGAAGGAACTTGTAATTCACCTAATATTTTTGAAACATTGATACCTTTTCCGCCAAAACAAATTTCGGCAGCATCGGTTTTGTGTATTTTGCCGACAGTAAGATTTTCTACCTGCAACACGTAGTCAATCGCAGGATTTAACGTTAACGTATATATCATTTCCAAAAGTCCGTTTCATCAACTAAACCGATGTCCTTTGCCACAAAATGCGGGTCTTTGCCTTCCTTTTTCTGTTTGCAGTAATCACCAAGGCATTTTGCCGCAGGCTTCATCAAAAGAAGAATAACCGGCATATTAACAAGCACCATTAAGCCTTGGGTAAGGTCTGCCATATTCCAGACAAGACTTGCCGTTGCAACCGAACCTAAAAAGATTAATACAGTTGCAATAATTCTGAAAATTGTTATACCTGTTTTACCCATTTCGCGCTTGAAAATAAACTTCAAGCAACCCTCACAGTATGCATAGTTACCGATAAGGGTTGTAAAGCCGAACAATGTCATTGCGACTGCAATAAATATCGGTCCAAAATCACCCAAAGTTGCTTTCAAAGCCGATTGCACGTATGTTGCACCCTCGGTCTCGGCATTAAAGCCAATTCCTGAAGATAATACCATAAATGCGGTACAAGTGCAGATAAGTAAGGTATCAAGAAAGACCGAAAGCATCTGTACCAAGCCCTGCTTTGCAGGATGTGAAACGTCGGCGGTAGCGGCAGCATTAGGTGCCGAACCCATACCGGCTTCGTTAGAATAAAGACCTCTTTTAATTCCGTGCATCATACAAGAGCCTGTGAAACCGCCTAAAATTGCTTTAAAATCAAATGCATCGGTAAAAATCATTTTAAACATTGTAGGAATTTGTTTAAAATTAATGCCTAAAACAACAATTGCCACTGCAACATATAAAAATCCCATAACCGGCACTAAAACACCGGTGATTTTAGAAAGACGTTTAGCACCGCCGATAATAATTACACCGAAAAGCACTGCCAAAACAGTACCGATTATAATAGAAGTGTATTTCCCGTAAAACGAAAAAGCCTGGAATGTTGACTGCAGATTATATGACGCCAACATATTGTAACCAACAGCGTATGTAACAATAATTAAAACTGAGAAGATAACACCCAACCAGCGTGCTTTTAGTCCGTCCTGCATATAAAAAGCCGGACCGCCGTAACTTGAACCGTCGGGATTGCGTTTTTTATAAATTTGAGCCAAAGTAGACTCGCAAATTGCCGAAGCGCCGCCGATTATAGCGGTTACCCACATCCAGAAAACAGCACCTGCGCCGCCCATACAAATAGCGGTTGCAACACCGATGATGTTACCCGTGCCGACGCGTGAGGCTGTTGAAATCATCAACGCACCAAAAGATGAAATGCCATTTTTGTTTTTCGGTTTTTCGCCTACAATTGAAAACGAATCCTTAATAAGACGTACTTGCGGGAACTTAAACCGCACAGTTAAAATTATACCGCCTAAAAGCAAAATTAACGGAACACACCACGGTTGGTACAACACGTTGGTCACCGCACCGATTACATTATTAATAACGTCAAGCATACTCTAAACCCCTCAAAAAACACATTTTTAATATTATACACTATTTAACTATTTTGTTCAAGTAAAGATTGGATGTAAAATGTCAGATATAGCCGTGACAAATAAAAATTATCAATTAAAACTAAAATAACACTTGATTTTTTTATAGTTACCTATTATAATATTCGGGTAACATATAAAGTATGGAGAAATCGCGTAGTTGGTCGAGCGCGCACGATTGGAAATCGTGTAACCATTAAAAGTGGTTCGAGGGTTCGAATCCCTCTTTCTCCGCCATTAAAAAGCACCTACCCTTTTGGGTAGGTGCTTTTTAATCGTGAGTCACGAGGGTGAGAAACCTCGGGTTCGTCGAAGCAGTCAAAACACCGCGTAGTATCCTTAATTTAAGGTTATTGTATCATACCAGAATAATGTGCAAGATAAAAACCTCGTCCCTAAGAACGAGGTTTTTGTGCAAAAATAGGTATTAAAACCATTATTTATTATTTGTTTTCCAAACGTTTGTTGGCTTCTTCTGCTGAAATTTCTTTCATTGTTTCGCCACAGCATTTGATACCGCAGTTTTCGCAAGTACAGTCGATTAATACCTTAACCATTGCACCACATTTTTCACAAAGTACGATTTTTTCCATATTCTCACCTCCTTATTGGTTAAATCTCTTGAATAGGCTAATAAGTTCGTCAATAGTATCCAACTCGCCATTTTCCAAATCTCTTGATACACACATATACAAGTGATTTTCTAAAACGTGTGTCGATAGACTTTTGACAGAATTTTTAACCGCCGACAACTGAACCAACACGTCATTACAATACGCGTCGTTTTCAATCATTTTGGTTATTCCGTTTATTTGACCGCTTATTCTGTTCAGCCTATTGATTATTAACTTTTTCTCTTCGGGGCTTCTTTTAGTTTTCTTGTTGCAACAATTATTATCCATAATCCACCTCCGAATATATAATATACCCCTCGGGGGTATATTGTCAATAGGGGGGTATATTGAAAAGTGAAGAGTGAAAAGTGAAGAGTGAAAAAGTAAACTCCCGCCCTCTTGCGAGAACGGGAGTTTTGGGTAGTTTGAACTTAATGGCACGAATAAAATGTGCCTAAAAACCGAGAGATCAATTGTTTTCTGCATCTAAACTTTCAAAAAACTGCTTATTCTCCATAACAAAATTTCTTATTGCAAAGAAATAATATATTGAACCAACTACACCTATTACACCACCGATAACAAGATTATAAATAAGTGTAATAACTGGTCCGGTTATCGGCTCGAATTTTGCAACAATACCATTCGGGTTTTCTAACAATGTTTTGCTATATTGCATGTCTTGCACAGATGAAATAATATTTAAAACACCAACAACCAGTAAAAACCAATTTATAAAAATTCCACCTAAAATTTGCAATATTCCAATAACAAGCCAGATTATACCGTTTGTATTGAGCCTTTGGGATAGTTTATTTAATAACGCAGTACCATCAATCAACTGATTATTTGTCGTTTTGGTGTTCTGTCCACTTACCGAACAACCACAACCCACACAAACTACTGCTTCGTCTAATAATTCTTTTCCGCAATGAGTACAATATTTCATAAAATCCCCTTCTAAAAATAAATTAGAGCGATAAAGATGTTATAACTGCAACGATGGTGATAAAAAATATAAACGATAATACCGTTGAAATGATACCGCAAATATATCCTACTTTTGCAGAAGAACTCATTACACCGTTTGTTTCATCCTTGCTCATACACGCTAAAACTATTGCGGTTATGCCTAAAGCAAACCACCCAATAAAAAAACTGACAATTCCACATATCTTTGCCCATATAGCAAGTTGTGGTTCGGTTTCTTCTATAAGTATTTGTTGTGATGGTACAGTTGCTTGAAGAGGTACAAAGGAATTTGCTTTTTGAGTTTTACAACCGCAACTAAGACAAATTACCGCCTCGTCAGCAATTTCCTTTCCGCAATATGTACAGAATTTCATATTACATACCGCCTAAAAGCATTATTAAGGACAATCCCCACCAGCACAAACCAATAATGCCGCAAATAAAACCTGTCTTGGCCTGCTTGCACATTACGCCGCCAGTTTTTTCTTTGCTTTTATTGGCAAGAATAATAGCAGGTATACCTAGAGGCGCCAACAAAAGAATACTGAGAATACCCAACAAAGATGCTGTTTTCGCCTGCTTGGGAACCTCAACCACCTTGGTTGCTTCCGCCTCTTTTTTTACAGCACAGCCGCAACCCGGACAAAGTACTGCCTCATCCATAATTTCTTTTCCACATTTTTCACAAAATTTCATAGTGAAACCTCCTTAAATAATTTGTCGAAAAACGACTAACAATATTATATGACATATTGTCATAAATGTCAACAAAAAATTATGACATAATGTCATTAAGGGGGGATGTGTCATGAAAACAAATTTAAAATCACTGCGAAAAGGCAAGGGATATACACAAATTGCCGTACAAATGAAGACCGGAATTGAACAAGCGCTGCTCTCCAAGTTTGAAAACGGTGAGAGAGTGCCTCCTACCGAGACACTGATACGACTTGCAGATTTCTATAATGTTAGCATTGATTACATTTTATGCAGAACAAACAACCCTGAAGTGCAAAAGTAAAAGCCGTGAATTTCACGGCTTTTTTATACCATATCAGCGGTAAGGTTGCAAATCAAATCAATGCGTTACCTTGTGTTTGCACGAAGTGCAACATCATTGGACGTAAGCCCACATCGTTTGTGCGAAGCACAACACTATTTGAGCAAAGCGCAACCTCGTGTTGTGTCCGTAGGCGGAATGATGTTATCCTTTGGATAAATGATGTTGACCGCAAGCGGTCAAACGATGTTGTGTCCTGCGGACACAAACACAAAAAGAAAGACACGATTTTCATCGTGTCTTTCTTTTTGTCATTCGTGTCCGAAAAAGAACTGGGTAAAATCGGCTGTTTTTAGCCGAAAACCGCTTGTTTT
>JAZSNW010000002.1:0-5641 GCA_045536615.1 Acutalibacteraceae bacterium
GCTTGGCCTCCGACTTGTGTCAAGAAGACGACCAAGATACTTTTCCCGATAGTAGTAACCATAATTACGGGTATAATAGCTCCCGACTCTGCGGTGCTTATCGGATTCCTTATGTTCGGTAACCTTATCCGTGAGTGCGGAGTTCTTAACGCCCTTTCCGAAACGGCGCAGAAGGTTCTCGCAAATCTTATCACGCTTCTTCTTGGCCTTACAATTGCATCACAGATGCAGGCAGATGCGTTCATCCATCCCAAAACATTGCTTATCATCGGCCTTGGACTTTTTGCATTCATCTTCGACACTGTTGGCGGTGTAATGTTTGCAAAGCTTATAAACCTCTTCTTGCCAAAGGGCAAGAAAATCAACCCAATGATTGGTGCCGCAGGCATTTCGGCTTTCCCAATGTCAGGCCGTGTTGTTCATAAAATGGGACTTAAGGAAGACCCACAAAACTTCTTGCTTATGCAGTCAATCGGTGTTAATGTTTCGGGACAAATTGCATCGGTTATTGCCGGCGGACTTATTTTAAGTTTCTTTATGAAGTAGGAGGTAATGCTGTATGTTTAATAATTTGATTTTGGCTAAAAGCATTTTTTCGGAATTCAACCCAATGGCATTTGTTGATAATTTAAGATATATGCTTTCGGGTATGATAGCAATATTTATTGTTATCGGCATAATCGTGTTAATAACCGTAATTCTTAACAAAATTTTCAGTAAAAAGTAAAACAAAAACCGCAAGGAATTCCTTGCGGTTTTATTTTTTTAATCTTTACTAAAATCTTCTAAAATAAGGCCTTCGTTCTTTTCAAGTGCCCAGTTAATGTTCCATTCGCTTGTGAAGATTAAAATGTTGTTGCCTTTAAAGTCTTGTACCCATTTTGTGTCAGAGGTAAGGTTTAATTTTTTAACATCAATACCTTTGTTCTTTATCCAACGGATGTAAGAATAGGGCAAATCGTTTCTTAAAACATCAACATTATATTCGTTTTTAAGGCGGTATTCAAGCACCTCAAATTGAAGCACACCCACAACACCAACAATAACGCGTTCCATACCGCTGTTTGGTTCGTGGAAGATTTGAATTGCACCCTCTTGTGCGATTTGTTCAACACCTTTAACAAACTGTTTGCGCTTCAAACTGTCCTTTTGTTCAATCATTGAAAAATGTTCGGGCGCAAAGGTGGGAATACCTTCAAACTGCACCTTTTTCTTTGGTGAACAAACAGTATCACCGATAGAGTAAATACCGGGGTCAAACACACCGATAATATCGCCCGCGTATGCTTCGTTAATGATTTGGCGTTCCTCAGCCATCATTTGCTGTGGCTGTGAAAGGCGCACGGGCTTGCCCGCTTGCATATGGAAATAATCAGCGCCACGCTCAAACTTACCGGAGCATATACGGAAAAATGTAATACGGTCGCGGTGGTTTTTATTCATATTTGCCTGAATTTTAAAGGCAAAAGCCGAAAATTCTTCATCAAAAGGGGAAACTTCTTGGTCACCCGAAATTCGCGCAAGGGGAGGGGTGGTCATTTTAAGGAAGTTTTCAAGAAAAACTTCAATACCAAAATTCATTAAAGCCGAGCCAAAGAAAACAGGGCTTAATTCACCACAACGCACCTTTTCTAAATCAAATTCAAAACTTGCACCATCTAAAAGCTCAATTTGGTCAACAAGGTCAGCTCTTTGATAAGGACCGATAAGCTCGTCTAACTTTGCAATATCGGTAATATCGCATGGGGTGGGCTTAATCTTGTTCATACCCTGGTGCATATCCGCAAAGGATAAAATTTCACGCTTATCTCGGTCGAACACGCCCTTAAAATCAACACCGCAGCCAATGGGCCAGTTTACAGGATAGGTGCCAATGCCGAATTCTTTTTCAAGTTCGTCCAAAAGTTCAAACGGGTCGCGTGCTTCACGGTCCATTTTATTTATAAAGGTGAAAATGGGAATATGTCTGCGGGCGCAAACCTTAAAAAGTTTGCGGGTTTGTGCTTCAATACCCTTTGCTGCGTCAATAACCATTACAACACTATCGGCCGCCATAAGTGTGCGGTAGGTATCCTCCGAAAAGTCTTGGTGACCGGGGGTGTCAAGAATGTTTATACAATATCCGTCATATTCAAACTGCATAACCGACGAGGTGATTGAAATACCACGTTGTTTTTCAAGCTCCATCCAGTCGCTGACTGCGTGCTTTGCGGTGGCTTTACCTTTTACCGAACCGGCAGTTTGAATTGCACCGCCGTATAAAAGGAATTTTTCGGTCAAAGTTGTTTTACCTGCGTCAGGGTGAGAAATTATAGCAAACGTGCGGCGTCTGCCGACTTCGCGTTGTAATTCAGTCACAGTAATTCTCCTTATCTTAATATCAACCTTAATATATTATCATAACTAATGCATTTTATCAAGAAAAAATCTAAATTGGTGTTATGATTTCTTGACAAAAGATGCCATATAATATAAAATGATAAAAGAAATTATATTGGGGGAATAACGTATGTCAATTCTCGTTACCGGTGGTGCAGGATATATCGGTAGCCATACTTGTATTGAAATGCTTAATGCAGGTTATGATGTTATTGTTGTTGATAATCTTGACAACAGCAGTAAAGAATCTTTAAACCGCGTTGAAAAAATCACAGGTAAAAAGGTTAAATTTTATGAAGAAGATGTAAGAAATAAAGAAGCTCTTTCTAAAATTTTTGCTGACAATAAAATTGAAGCAGTTATACATTTTGCAGGTCTTAAAGCAGTTGGCGAATCGGTAAGAGAACCCATTATGTATTATGATAACAACCTTATAAGCACACTTGTTTTGCTTGAGGTTATGAACGTATTCGGTGTTAAGAAGATTGTTTTCTCATCCTCTGCAACGGTTTACGGTGTAGCAACCGAAATGCCTTTGGTTGAGGGTATGCCCCTTGGTGCTATCAACCCCTATGGCAGAACAAAATATTTTATTGAAGAAATGCTTCGTGACCTTTATGTTGCTGATAAAGATTGGTGCATTGCACTTCTTCGTTATTTCAACCCCATCGGTGCACATAAATCAGGTCTTATTGGTGAGGACCCCAAGGGTATTCCAAATAACTTAATGCCTTATATTTCACAGGTTGCAGTTGGCAAACTTGAAAAACTTCACGTGTTTGGTGATGATTATAAAACTGTTGACGGCACAGGTGTTCGTGATTATATCCACGTTGTTGACCTTGCAATCGGTCATGTTAAGGCAATTGACTGGGCACTTGAAAACAAGGGCTGCGAGGCCTTTAACCTTGGCACAGGCAACGGCACCAGCGTTTTACAGCTTCGTGATGCATTTGTTAAGGCAAGCGGTATTGATGTACCTTATGTAATCGACCCACGCCGCCCCGGTGACCCTGACGAAGTTTATGCAAATGCTGAAAAAGCAAAAACTATTTTGGGTTGGACTGCAAAATACGGCATTGAAGAAATGTGCGAAGACACTTGGCGTTGGCAGTCGAATAACCCTACGGGCTATTCGAAGTAATAGGTAAGAAGTAATAGTGAATAGGTAAGGTGTTTTTGCAAAGCAAAAACGATAAATAAATCGTTTTGCGAAGCGAAACACCTTAATTATTCATTATACTTTATATATCTGCCCGTGGCGCAACTGGATAACGCAACAGATTCCGATTCTGGAGATTGGGGGTTCAAATCCCTTCGGGCAGGCCACGAAAAAAGTCACTTTTGTCTACTGACAAAGGTGACTTTTTTCAATGATATCCGTTCCCTACGGTCACGGATGATATAGCTAACGCTATGATATCTGCTTTGCAGATGATATACGCTTCGCGCATGAAGGAACGGATATTATATCATGCTTGCGGAGCAAGTATATCATACGGCAAGCCGTATATCATATCGCGCCAGCGATATATCATTGAAAAGCGCAATAAATTGTGGTATGATGCTAACGAAAAAAGGAGAATGCAAAATGATAGGTCAGATTGTTACTGTAACTGTTGACAGACCGATTGGCAGTTATCATTCGGATTATCCCGACACTTATTACCCAATAAATTATGGCTATATCGAAGGCACAATGGCGGCTGATGGGGAGGAGCAGGATGCCTATATTTTAGGGGTTGGCGAGCCGATTTCAAAATTTACAGGCAGGGTAATTGCGGTTATAAAGCGTGAAGATGATATCGAGCAGAAGTGGGTGGTAGCGCCCGACGGTGTCGGCTTTACAAAAGAGGAAATTGAAAATCTGACATATTTTCAAGAGAAATACTTCACCTCTAAAATTGTTTTGCTTTAAAAACAGTATAAATGATACCTATCTCTACGTTTCGTTTGTTTATTTTTGGCTTAAAGCGTTGTAATATATACACGAAAGGAGTGTGTATAAATAATGGACCAAATAAAAATTGGTAGGTTTATTGCCGAAATCCGCAAAGAACAAAATATGACACAGCTTGACTTGGCTCGAAAGCTTGGCGTGACCGACCGTGCCGTATCAAAATGGGAAAACGGCAGAGGAATGCCCGACATTTCGTTAATAAAACCGCTTTGTGATGAGCTTTCGGTGTCTGTAAACGAGCTGTTTTGCGGTGAAAGAATAAGGGAAGAAAATATTTCTCAAAAATCAGAGGAAAATATTGTAAATACGCTAAAATATTCGAAAAAGAAAATAAAAAAGGTAACCGCAATTTTGCTTTCGGTAGTGGCAGGGGTGATGGCAGTTACAATGCTGTTTGCAACACTTTTTGCTGTTGATATTAACCGAATGCGAAATAATAAGCCCGTGCTTTTCAGTACTTGGGGGTTTAGCTATGCTCCGCCCATTGATTTAAAAGAGGAGGAAATTGAGCTTGCTATAAAGGATTATTTGGTGACGCACGGCGACAATGAAGAAAAGCACCAAGATGGTGTAAAAACCTTTGTCGCTTTCAGGGTATATCTTTTGGAAGAGCTTGAAAAGGATGCCTTATATAATGTTTATGCCTGGGTTTTAGAGGAGCAGTGCTATTTAGACGGTGAAAATATTAAAAGCTACAGCGGTTATTCAATGCCCTTTAAATTTACGGTGCAAAAGGACCAAACAAAAAATGAGTTTTATGTTTCGGATTCACGCTATCCGAGGGATGGCTCCTACTATGCAGAGGATATGAAAAACTTGTTTTCAAGATATGTAAGAAATGAAATGGCAAACATCCACAATGACGGAACATTTGAAAGACTCCAGATGGAGATAAACGAGCAAACAAAGCTTTATTTTCATAAATAACAAAACTTATTGACTCAACCTGTGGTTGCGTACAGGTAAACGGTTATGTTATACACATTTAAACTTATTTGATTTATACTATAATCAGAAAGCGCTTTCGAGTAAATATTTGGAGTGAATAATATGTTAAGAATTGGCGAAAAAATAAAGGAACTGCGTAAAGCCCAGGATGTAACACAAGAAAAGTTGGCAGATTACCTTAACATCTCTTACCAAGCAGTTAGCAAATGGGAGAACGGATTAGCTCTGCCAGATATTATGTTAGTGCCACAATTGGCAAACTTTTTCGGTGTGACGGCAGATGAGCTATTGGGTGTAACTAAACCAGAACAATCTCAGGAATTAACGCAATATGAAAAACAGTATTTTAAGTTT
>JAZSNW010000141.1:0-6964 GCA_045536615.1 Acutalibacteraceae bacterium
GTTCAACATCAAATCGACCATCAACACCCACTTTTAATGCCACAGTATCAGCGACATCGACATAATCAATTTTAAGATTATTTTCTTCTAAAAGCGTAATTAAAATATTTAAAATTTCGGTTTGTTTTTCATTAGAAAAGGTAATTTCTTTGCCGACTTCACCCTTTACACCTTCTAAAATAATTTCAAACGCGGTGTTTGTTTTTTCGCTTGTTTTTTCAAGCACCCAACCGTTTTTGCTAACGTTAAAATAACTGTCACCTTGTTTATAACAATAATACGGCTTTGCATCGGTCACCTTGATATGAAGTTTATCGGGCAACTGTCGCTGAAATTCAACGCTTTCAATAAAGGGTAGTTTATTTTTTATTATTTTTGTGGTTTTCTTTTCGCCAAAAGCAAAAATATTATCCCCAACCTTTACGCCGCTTTGCTTAATTATTTCGCTGTTTGAATAAATTTTACTGCCCGAAGCCGTAATATTTTTAATTGGGAAAAACACGGTTAAAGAAAGAATAACCGCCGTAATAATTAAACAAACCATAAAAAACACAAAGGTTGTTATTGCCCTTTTTTTACGGGCTTTTCTTTGACGCGCTTTTCTTTTTTCAAGAAATTCGTCACGAATAGGTTCTTGTTTCAAAAAATCATTCCTTAATATTTATATCAGCGCCAAGGTTTTGCAAAACCCCGACGATATTATCATAACCGCGATTTATGTGCGAAATATTTTGAATTTCGGTGTTACCAACCGCCGAAAGACCGCCAATTACCAACGCCGCACCGCCACGAAGGTCAGGACAAACACAATTAGCACCCGAAAGACTGTCAACACCTTCAATAACCGCAACTTTTCCTTCGGTTTTAATTTTTGCGCCCAAGCGTTTTAGTTCATCAATATACCGAAAGCGATTTTCAAAAATATTTTCAACAAAAACGGTTGTGCCCTTTGCCAAAGCAAGCATAGAAATAAAAATTGGGCCTGCATCGGTTGGAAAAGCGGGATAAACCAAACTTCTTATAGTTGGCACTCGGCAAAGTGAATTTGGTGCTGTTATTGTTAACGATTTACCCGTTACATTTATGTCACATCCGCTTTCACGAAAGGCAGAAAGCATTGCAACCATGTGTGACGGCATAACGTTTTTTAAGGTTATTTTGCCTTTTGTAACCGCCGCTGCGGCCATATATGTTGCGGCAACAATTCGGTCAGGAATTATTGTGTGGGTTGTGCCGCTTAATTTATTTACGCCGTGAATATAAATAGTGTCCGACCCACTGCCGTAAATTCTTGCACCAGCGCTGTTTAAAAAATCAGCCAAATCACTGATTTCGGGTTCTTTTGCGGCGTTATGAATTACCGTCACGCCTTGTGCAGTGGCGGCAGTAAGTATTATGTTTTCAGTAGCACCAACGCTTGGAAAAGCAAGGTGAATTTCGCAACCTTTTATTCCCTTTTGGGCGTCACAATATAAAAAACCGTGTTCTTCCGAAATATCCACACCCAATTTTTTAAGTGAGGATAGGTGCAAATCTATCGGTCGCGGCCCCAATTCGCAACCACCGGGACTGCTGATTATCGCCTTTTTCATTCTTCCGATAATACCGCCCAAAAAGACAACCGAAGAACGCATTTCACGCATTAGGTCTTCGGGTATTTCAAAATTTGAAATACCTTTACTATCAACAGTTATTGTTTTATTGCAATAATCAACCTTTGCGCCAAAATTTTGCAATATTTTTATTGATGTGTGTACATCCGATAAATCGGGACAGTTGCGTATAACACAAACCCCGTCACACAGCACCGTTGCCGCCAAAATGGGCAAAACACTGTTTTTGGCACCTTGAACAGTAACTTCACCTGTTAATCGTTTGCCACCATTTATAACAATTTTGGACAATTTAAAGCACCTCGCATAGCATAAATTATTTACAACTTATACTATGCAAAAATGAAAAAACGGTCACGAAAAGTCACAAATTTCGCTTAAAACATTATAAATTCTTTCGTTTGCATCAATTATTGAATTTTCTTTTGCAGCTTTTTCCATTTTTGAAAGTTTTTCTTTATCTTTGGTTAAAGCCGAAACTGTTTCAATAATTTTTTCTTTGGTTAAATCTTTTTCTTCAATAATTTCAGCCGCGCCAACTTTTTTAAGGGTCATTGCATTATGGAATTGATGATTTTCAGCAACATAGGGCGATGGCACCAAAATTGAAGCTTTACCGCAAGCGGCAATTTCAGAAAGGGTTATTGCCCCTGCCCTGCCGATTACCAAATCAGCCGCAGCCATACAAACATCCATATCATTTATGTATTCACGAATTTCAATGCCCTTGTGAAGTTTCACACCTTCAAGGGCTTTAATCATATCATCATACCCCACTTTTCCTGTTGCGTGGATATGACAAAATCTTTCATCCTTATTATGCCATTTTATAAGGTCACAAATTGTTTCATTCAAACGCTTTGCACCAAGCGAACCGCCAAACGAAAGAATAAGAGGACGATTATCAAGACCTAACTTTTCGCGTGCGGTCTGTTTGTCCATTTTTAAAAGTTCTTGTCTAACGGGATTGCCTGTTATAATTGGCTTTTTATTAAGTTTTAAATATTTTTCCGCTTCGCCCATTGCAAGCATTACGCGGTCGGCCTTTGGCGCCAACATCTTTGTTGTAACACCCGGAAAAGCGTTTTGTTCGTGAATGGCGGTTTTAATTTTAAGTGACTGTGCCGCCTTTAAAACAGGGCCACTAACATATCCGCCCGTACCAATAACAATGTCGGGTTTAATATCTTTTAAAATCTTTTTTGCTTTTATAGATGATGTTACCGCCAATTTTGCGGCATTTATATTATGGGCAATACCCTTTATTGACAAACGCCTTGAAAAACCTGCCACCTTTACGGGATAAAAATCATACCCCTTTTCAGGAACAAGTCGCGCCTCTAATTTATCGGGTGTCCCGATATAGTATATTTCAGTTTCGGGATGCTTTGATTTAATATAGTCGGCAATAGCAAGAGCAGGGTTTATATGACCCGCTGTGCCGCCGCCCGCAAATAAAATTTTCATTTCTTCACCTTTTAAGTTTTTTCAAGATTTGTACTTCGGGAAATTGACAGTACTATACCCATTTGAGCCAATAAAATCAAAAGCGAGGTACCGCCATAGCTGAAAAACGGCAGACTAATACCTGTGTTTGGCATTGTGTTTGTAACAACCCAAATATTTAAAAGCGCTTGAAGTCCAACTTGGAAAGTAAGACCTATCGCCAACAAAGATGCAAACTTATCATTGGCTTTCATTGCAATGACAAACCCGCGCCAAACCAAAAGGCAAAACAAAATTATAATAACCATTGCGCCGATAAGGCCAAGTTCTTCACAAACAATTGAAAAAATAAAGTCGTTATGAGGTTCTGGCACCCACAAATGTTTTTGTCGTGATTGACCAATGCCTCTGCCCAAAATTCCGCCCGAGCCAATTGCCAAAAGTGACTGAATAGTTTGGAATCCTTTGCCCGAAGGGTCAAGCCAAGGGTTTAGCCAATATTGCAAACGGTCGGAAGCATAACTTATAGCCCCCGACATAATAAGACCGGCAACCCCAACAACACCGATACCTAAACCGCCGACAATATACTTTTTGGGAAGTCCGCCCACAAAAAGCAAAACAATGCCAATGCAGAAAACCAAAATTGTTGCCGAAAGGTGTGGTTCTAAAACAATTAAAACGCAAGGCACCGCCACAAGCCCCAACAAAAACGCCACGAAGCCAAACTTTTCCATAAGTTTGTAATTTGCCGCAATGAGAGATGACAAAAGCAAAACCACGGCAAACTTTGCCAATTCGGAAGGTTGAAAGTTTATAGGACCTATAACCAACCAACGCTTAACATCCATACCTTGAAGCATTGGCGGCATTATAAGCAACGCAATTAAAATACCAACAACTATAATATAAAAAATCCAAGCAAATTTGCGATATATTTTATAATTTATTGTTGAAACAAAAAGCATTATAATAACGCCCGCAACCGCAAATATTGCTTGACGCGAAATAAAACGATAACTGTTGCCGTAATTTTGATAAGAAAAGGCATAACTTGCCGAAAACAGCATTACCAAACCAATGGTAAGCAAAATTAGCACCAAAGATAAAAAGGTGATATCCATCTTACCGTCAGTATTGAAAAAAGACATCTTTTTTCTTGACTTTTGCATAAATATCACCTCTTGAAATTATTTTTATATTATTTTAAAACTGAAAAATTATAGGTAAAAGCGCAATTACACATCCTAAAAAGGCAACTGCCGAGAAAACTAAAACAATTTTATCTTCTGACCAACCGCATTTTTCAAAATGATGATGAATAGGTGCCATTTTGAAGATGCGCTTTTTGGTCTTTTTATAATATGCAACCTGAATTATGTCAGATAATGCTTCAATCAAATAAACAATGCCTGCCGGTATAAGTAAAATTGGTCTGCCAATGCCAAACGAAAGGGCAACAACTATTCCGCCCAAAAACATCGAGCCGGTATCACCCATAAACACCTTTGCGGGATGACCGTTCCAGAAAATGAAGCCAACCAAAGCACCCGCAACTGCGGCAGAAAGAACATTGGTGGTATAAATTCCCGAAAGACCTGCAGCCATCATAAACGCGCAGGACACAACAAGTGTTACGCTTGATGCAAGACCATCGATACCGTCGGTTAAATTAACGGCGTTTGTAAAACCGTAAATAAACATTAAAGCAATAGGCCAAAATAAAAGTCCTATACCTTGTGTTATCGAAACATCGCCTAAAAACGGAATATAAGTGCTTTTCATACCCGCAAGACCAAGTACGGCCAAATAAACCGCAGCGGTAAGTAACTGTAAAAATGTTTTTTGACGGGCTGTAAGACCCAAATTACGCTTTTTAACAACCTTGATATAATCATCAAAAAAGCCGATAGCCGCCATACAAAGCGACATAAGAATACCTGCTAAAAAAACAGTTAATTTATATTTATCAAGGCAATCTGAATAAAAATCTTTTTTAAATATTAAAGCATAGGCAAAGCCAAGCACAAGCGAAATAATAACGCCACCAATAAACATAACACCGCCCATTGTGGGTGTTCCCTGTTTTTGTTTGTGCCAATTCGGGCCGATATCAAGAATAGTTTGACCAAATTTAAGCTTTCTTAAAAAAGGAATAACAAAAAACCCCGAAGCAGCAGTCACAGCAAAAGAAATAAGTGCGACCAACAATGTAGTAATGTCCATTTTTTTACAGCTCCTTTAAGACAAGCAGTTTTTAACAACCTCACGCTCGTCAAAATGTATTTTTTCTTTGCCTATAATTTGGTAGGTTTCGTGTCCCTTACCTGCTAATACTATTATATCATCTTTTTCAGCAAAAGAAAGAGCGAATTTTATCGCATCCAGTCGGTTTTCAATAACCTTGTGTGATTTGTGCTTTGGAACACCCTTTAAAATATCCGAAATTATACTTTTGGGGTCTTCGGTTCGCGGATTATCGCTTGTGATAACCAAATAATCGGCATAAAATGACGCAATTTCCCCCATAGCCGAACGCTTGGTTTTATCTCTATCACCGCCACAACCGAAAAGTACTATCAAGCGGTTTTTAGCGCACGAACGAAAGGTTTTTAAAATATTTTTAAGACCGTCAGGGGTGTGGGCGTAATCAATAATAACAGTGAAATCTTTGGTATTATCTAAAACCTCTGCCCTGCCTTTTACGCCACCAAATTCAGCCAACGCTTTTATTGTGATTTCTTGTTCAACTTTAAGCAAATCAGCAACTGCGATAGCGCAAAGTGAATTTAAAACCGTAAATTTTCCCGGTATTTTTAAGGAAATATGGTTTATAACCCTTGTAAAAAGTTTATAAGAAACACCGTTTGCAAAAAGGTTAATAGACTTTGCAATATAATCGGCTTCATTTTCGGTTGAAACCGAAACTTTATTGCAATTTATTTCACCAAAAAGGCGTTTTCCATAATCATCGTCAATATTAACGACCGCATTATCACACATAGAAAAAAGTTTTTTCTTTGCAAGGTAATAATTTTCCATATTTTCGTGATAATCAAGGTGGTCTTGTGTCAAATTGGTAAAAACAGCGGTCTGAAACCAAAGTCCTTCCACCCTGCCAAGCGCCAACGCGTGTGATGATACTTCTATAATAACATATTCACACCCATTATCCCGCATTAGAGAAAACAGTCGGTTAAGTTCAAAAGCGTCGGGTGTGGTGTTTAAAGTGGGCAAAATTTCACCATTTATAACATTTTGAATAGTGCCCACAACCCCAACCTTTTTGCCGCTTTTTTCTAAAATCTCTTTTAATAAATAGGTAATTGTAGTTTTTCCATTTGTGCCCGTAACACCCACAAGTTTTAAATTTTTTGCGGGGTTATTAAACCATTTTGCCGACATTTCGGCATAAGTTTTAACGCAGTTTTCAACAACAATTTCATTTTTTAAATTCGCTTTATTTTCTAAAACCAGTGCGACCGCACCATTTTTAACGGCATCCGCTACATATTGCGGATTATTGTGGGTATCAACAAAGACAAAGCCGTCTTTTACCTTTTTTGAATTATCGGTAATACCCACAACATCTAACTGCCCAAGTTCTTTACAGCAGGCAATTAAAGCCCCAAGTTTCATTTTTTCCTCCTAATCTACTGCGCTTTCATCACGGAAATATACCGTAACTATTGTGCCCACCTCTACCGAAGTATTTGGCGAAATGCTTTGATTATATGCTTTAAGACCTGAAATTGCGGTGTTACCCGAAAATTCAATATTAAGCCCCAAACTTGCTGCCATTGTATTAACTTCGGTTGCGGTATATCCCGTAAAGTTGGGAACCGTAACCTTGTTTCCCGCGGTTTCGTCAGTATAAAGAATTACAACAAAGTCGGAGGCCAAGC
>JAZSNW010000046.1:0-8000 GCA_045536615.1 Acutalibacteraceae bacterium
GAGGTTACAGGCGCTATGGCAGATTTGTGCATCTTAACCTGTGATAACCCCCGTGATGAAGAAATTGCCGATATTAACAATGACATCAAAATCGGTCTTGCGCGTTCAAACGGCAAGTATATCGAAATTGAAGACCGCAAAGAAGCAATTAAGTATGCTATCCAAAACGCGCAAAAAGGTGATTTTATTGTGCTTCTTGGCAAGGGCCACGAAACTTATCAAGAAATAAAAGGTGTTAAATACCATTTTGATGAGCGTGAGGCGGTTGCCGAAATTAGAAACGAATTAGGTCTTATTTAAAACTTTAAGCGACAGTTTTTACTGTCGCTTTTGTTTTTGCAAACTAAAATTTACTTGTTACAATGGAAATTTTTGATATTTTGGGTTATAATAATAAAAAACAAAAGATTTCGCAACTGTTAGTTGCTAAAAAGTTCTAATTGTACTTGCTTGTAAGGGGAAGTGTTATTTGGTATTATGAATATACAAGCGATTTCTTACGTATAAAAAATATATAAGAGGTAACTGATATGACTATTGGACAAAAAATAACCGAACTTCGTGTTCAAAAAGGTATAACACAGGAAGAATTGGCTGAAAGATTGGATGTTTCGCGCCAATCAATTTCAAAATGGGAAATTGACAGTGCTCTTCCACAAGTAGATAAAATTTTATTGCTTTGCGATTTCTTTGGCGTAACCGCTGACCAACTTTTAAGGGAAGATGTTGAAATAAAATCCTCAACTCAAAAGCCCCACAATAAATATTTCGGTACCGACGGCTTCCGCGGCGAAGCAAACGTAAACCTTACTTCAATGCACGCATATCGCGTTGGTAGATTTTTGGGTTGGTATTATGGGTCGGCTTTGTCGGGCTGTCAAAAGCGTGGCCATCGCCCCAAAATCGTTATCGGTAAAGACACCCGCCTTTCAAGCTATATGCTTGAATATTCACTTGTTGCAGGTATTACTGCCTCGGGTGCGGATGCTTATATGCTTCACGTTACCACCACACCAAGCGTTTCTTATGTAACAAGAATGGATGAATTTGACTGTGGTATTATGATTACCGCTTCTCACAATCCTTTTTATGATAACGGTATTAAGGTTATTAACCGCTTTGGTGAAAAGTTGGATGATGACACCACCGCCCTTATCGAAGCATATATCGACGGCGATTTAGAAACCTTAGGTGTTACAGGTGAGGATTTACCCCTTGCAACACGCGAAAAAATCGGTAAAATTGTTGACTATGTTTCGGGCAGAAACCGTTATGTTGGCTATCTTATTTCTTTGGCATCAAATTCTTATAAAAACTTAAAAATAGGTATCGACTGTGCAAATGGTGCAAGTTGGAACATTGCAAGTTCAGTTTTTGGTGCTTTGGGTGCAAAACTTTATGTTATCGGTGACGAGCCAAATGGGCTCAATGTAAACGAAGGCTGCGGTTCAACCAAAATGGAAAAACTTTGTCAGCTTGTAAAGGAACAACACCTTGACATTGGTTTTGCATTTGACGGTGACGCTGACCGTTGTCTTGCAGTTGATGAAAACGGTAATGTGGTTGATGGCGACAAAATTATGTATATTTTAGCCCGCCGCCTTAAAAACCGCGGTATGCTTAACAAAGATACTGTTGTTGCAACAATTATGTCAAACAGCGGCTTTTTCTCAGCTGTTAGCAAAGCCGGTATGAACTGTGTTCAAACCACCGTTGGTGACCGCTTTGTTTACGAAGCAATGCAGAATAATGATTATTCTTTGGGTGGCGAGCAATCGGGCCACGTTATTATGAAGAAATACGCCACCACAGGTGACGGACTTTTGACCGCAATAATGGTTTTGGAAGAGGTTTGCGACAGCAAATCAACCCTTGCAAAATTGTGCGAGCCGGTTATTCTCTATCCGCAGTATATTAGAAATATTCGCGTAAAGGATAAGAACGAAACCGTAGAAGATGCTGAAGTTTTAGCATCGGTTGACAAGGTTAACGAAATCATTAACGGCAATGGTCGAGTACTTTTACGCCAAAGCGGAACAGAACCCCTTATCAGAATTATGATTGAGGCCGAAACCGAAGAAAAATGTCAAGAATATGCAGGTATGATTGCACAAACTATCATTGAAAGAGGATTTGCAGTTGAATAAGTATATTAAAACTAAGGATTTATTTTCCACACAAAATAAACTTATAAAACCTTTTTTAGAGAAATTTGAATACCCTTGGGAAGCACTTCCCGAAATTAAGGGATATATTAAGGAACTTATTAAAAATGGTATCGAGGGTTACACCTTAATCGGTGAAGAGGTGCTTGTGGGTGAAAATGTTAAAATTTATCCCACCGCCACTATCGAAGGCCCCGCAATTATCGGCAGCAACACCGAAATCCGCCCCGGTGCGTTTATTCGTGGCTCGGTTTTGGTGGGCGAAAAGTGCGTAATCGGCAATTCGACCGAAATGAAAAACGCCGTTTTGTGTGACGGTGTTCAGGTGCCACATTATAATTATGTTGGCGATTCTATTTTGGGTGACAAAGCACATATGGGCGCGGGCTCTATCCTTTCTAACTTTAAGGCGGGTGGCAGCAATGTTGTTATCCACGCCGATAAGGATTATGTAACAGGGCTTCGCAAAATTGGTGCAATTTTGGGCGACTATGCCGATATTGGCTGTGGCGCGGTTTTAAACCCGGGCACAATAATAGGCAAGTGCACCCGTGTTTATCCCTTAACCTGTTGCCGTGGCGTTTACCCCGAAAACGCCATTGTTAAATCAAACGACAATATTGTTGAAATGAAATAATTTATTTTACCGCCGTGCATTGCACACGGCGGTATTTTTCGGTTTGACAAAGCTACAAAGCGGTGGTATAATTGGTGTGTTAATTTAATGATATATGCGCCCATAGCTCAGCTGGATAGTGCGTTCGCCTCCTAAGCGAAAGGTCGGGGATTCGAATTCCTTTGGGCGCGCCAAAAAAACACCGAAAGCGTTGTGATTTCGGTGTTTTTTCTTTTATAAACTTGCCCATTAAATAAAGGTGTGGTATAATAATTATAAACATTTTTGGGAGTATAGATATGAAGCATTTTTTAGTTGTTGTTGATATACAAAATGATTTTGTTGATGCCGCACTCGGCACGAGTGAGGCAGTGGGCATAATTCCTGCTGCAAGCCAAAAAATTAAAAATTTTGGCGGTGAAATTTTTGTCACTTTTGACACCCATTTTGAAAATTATTTAGAAACAAATGAGGGTAAAAACCTACCCGTAAAGCATTGCATAAAGGGTACAAAGGGTTGGGATTTAAACCCCGAAATTGAAAAGGCACTTTCGGGTAAGGAATATACCTCAGTTGAAAAATTGACATTTGGCTCAACAGAATTGCCCCGCTTAATCGAAAAGGCGGCAAATTGTGAAGATTTCGATGTTACGCTAATTGGCCTTTGCACTGACATTTGTGTTGTGTCAAACGCTTTAATTTTAAAGGCAAATTTCCCAGAAAAAGAAATTATTGTTGATAAAAGCTGCTGTGCGGGTGTAACGGTGGACAGCCATAACGCCGCACTTAAAACAATGCAAATGTGCCAAATTAAAGTGGTGTAAAATGAATTATAACAAATGGCTTTTTAAAAATACAAAATCGCTTAAAGGCAAAACGGTAGCAATAACAGGCAGTACAGGTGGGCTTGGTGTTCATATTTGTCGGTTTTTAGCGGGACTTGGTGCCGATTTAATACTTTTAAACCGAAGTCACACCAAAACCGAAAACCAAATTAAAGAGCTTGAAAAAACCTATAATATAAATATTAGGTTTATACCCCTTGATTTAAGCGATATGCAGTCTGTAAAAGCGGCGACCGACATGTTATGTGAAAACTGCCCCGATTTTTTAATTCACAATGCGGGGGCGTACAGCATACCCCGTTTTATAACCGATTTTGGTATTGACAATGTGTTTCAAATAAACTTTTTTGCGCCTTATTATATTACTCGCCGACTCTTGCCGTTTTTATCACAAAAGGGTGGCAGAGTGGTTGCTGTCGGCAGCATTGCCCACAACTATTCAAAAACCAACCCCGAAAACATCGATTTTCGTGATGTTAAGGCGGCAAGCAAGGCATACGGCAATGCAAAGCGTTATTTAATGTTGTCTTTATATGAACTTTTTGAAAAAGAAAAATGCGCAATCCTTTCGGTGACACACCCGGGGATTACCTTTACAAATATAACCGCTCATTATCCAAAACTTATTTTTGCGGTTATAAAGCACCCAATGAAAATTATTTTTATGCGACCTAAAAAAGCGGCGCTTTGTGTTTTGAAGGGGCTTTTTGCCGATACCAAATTTAGCGAGTGGTGGGGACCGCGAATTTTTGATGTTTGGGGATTGCCCACTAAAAAACGCCTTTCAACCTTTAAAAAAATTGAAAGTGAAAAGACTTTTCAAATTGCTGAAAAACTTTATATGGGAGAAAAATTAAATGTTTAGTGTTATTTTTGATATGGATGGTACTTTAACCGACACCCAAAGTGTTTGTGTTCGCGCGTGGGACTATGCAGGCGAATTACAGGGCTTTAAAAACGCGGGGGAAAGTATCAAACATGTTTTGGGTATGAATAGAGAAGGTTGGGAAGCATACCTTGCCGCCCATTATGAAGGCATTGACCTTTTGGCTTTTGATAAGACAATGCGTGAATATATTATAAACAGCGGTGCACCCGAATTGAAAAAGGGTGCGGTCGAGCTGTTAGAATTTTTAAAGCAAAATGGCATTAAAATGGCGGTAGCTTCGGGCTCGGCTAAATATGAGATTGATTGGAAGCTGGGCGAAACCGGTATTATTGGTTATTTCGATGCATTTGCGGGTGGCGATGAAATAGAGCATTGCAAGCCCGCACCCGATGTGTTTTTATTAGCGGCTGAGCGTTTGGGTGCAAACCCAAAGGATTGCTTTGTGTTTGAGGATGCCTCTCTTGGTATTAAGGCGGGATGTGTCGCAGGTATGAAATGCTTTGGCATTGCCGATGTTGCACCCTTTACTGAAGAGGCAAAAGCTATTATGCTAAAGGAACTGGGTTCGTTAGATGAAGCAATACCGATTTTAAAGGAATATTTAAAGGGCGAGTAAAATGAATTTTGTTGCAAAAAACTTTTCACACCTTACAAATCGCGAGGTTTATGAAATTTTAAAAGCGCGCGCCAAGGTTTTTATGTTCGAACAAAAGATATGGTATCTTGATATGGACAATGTTGATTACACCGCTGACCACCTGTTTTTAGAAGAAAATGGCGAGGTGGTAGCATATCTTCGTGCTTTTAAAGGTGATAAAGAAAGCGAAATTCATATTGGCAGGGTGTTGTCGGTTGAGCATAATAAGGGGCTTGGCACCCAGCTTATGAATAATGCCTTTGATTATTTTATAAAAAACGGTGTTAAAAACATTGCTTTAAATTCGCAAATTACGGCGGTTAGATTTTATGAAAAATTAGGTTTTTATACCGTTGGAAACGAGTTTATAGAAGCAGGAATACCCCATATTAAAATGGAAAAAGTTTTAAGTTATGAAAAATAGAATTTTAATTGTTGACGGGCATAATTTGCTTTTTCAAATGTTTTTCGGTATGCCGTCACGCATAATAAACAAGGACGGCAAAGCCATTCAGGGAACACTTGGTTTTGTTGGGGCGCTTTTAAAAATTATTCGTATGATAAACCCAACACACACCGTTGTGGTGTTTGACGGCGAAAGCCAAAACCCACGAAAAGAGCTTGATGCAAACTATAAAGCGAACCGTGTTGATTATAGCAGTGTACCCGATGAAGAAAACCCGTTTACACAGCTTATCGACATTTATAAAGCGCTCGATTATTTAAAAATTTGCCATTTTGAAACCACCGTTTGCGAAACCGATGATGTGATAGCGGCTTATGCTTTTAAATATGGTAATGATAACGAAATTTTTATTTCATCCTTTGACAGTGACTTTTTTCAGCTTATAAATGAAAATGTTAAGGTTTTAAGATATCGCGGTGATAACAGCGTTATTTATGACACAAACCTATTTTTTGAAAAATTTAATATTATGCCAAATCAATATGCCGATTTCAAAGCACTTACGGGGGACACAGCCGACAATATAAAGGGTGCGGATAAAATTGGTCTTAAAACTGCGGCGGCACTTTTAAACCGCTTTGGCAGTTTGGATGGGATAATTAAAAATTACGGTGAAATTGAAAAACCGTCGGTTAAAAAATCAATTATTGATAACACCGAGCGCATAAAGAAAAACATGTGTCTTATAAAACTTACCGACTGTGCCGAGCTGCCCCTTAGCTTAGATGAGCTTTTATATACATATAAAGGTGAATCAACAACCGAGGTGCTGACCGCAATAGGACTAAAATAAAAATGAACTATCAGATTTGATAGTTCATTTTTTGTTATTTATTATCTCTGCCGTAAAGGACGGTGTTGTCGGCAATAATTTTTGAAAGCCAGTCGTTTATGCAAAAACTGTCAATTCGCCAGTCCCAGTTGCCGCCAACGGTGGAAGGCGTGTTAATTCTGCCCTTTGAATCAAGCGCCAAAAGGTCGGGCATCATTAAAATGCAGGTGTCGGCAGGGGACATAAGAGCCGCCCTAATCATCACCCAGTTAAAGCCGTCGTTTCTTTTGGCGTTTAAAAATCTTTCGGCGTTTTTAACCTCGTTATCTGGGGAGGAGTTGCACCAACCGATAATGGTATCATTATCGTGTGTGCCGGTGTAAACCACCGAATTTATGGGGTGGTTATAGGGTAAATAATCATTATTGCTGTCACCGTCAAAAGCAAATTGTAAAACCTTCATACCGGGGTATCCCGTGTTTTTAAGCAATTTCTTTACTTCGGGTGTTAAAAATCCCAAATCTTCGGCAATTATGGGCAAATCTTCGCCAATTTCTTTTTTGAATTGGCGGAAAAGTGCCATATCGGGTCCTTTAACCCATTTGCCGTTTTTGGCGGTGGTGTCGGTTGCGGGGATAGAATAATATGATTCAAACCCACGGAAGTGGTCGATTCGCACCACATCATAACATTTAAGCGCATATTTTAAACGCTTAACCCACCAATTATAGCCGTCGGTCTTCATTTTCTTCCAGTCATAAAGTGGGTTGCCCCAAAGCTGACCGTCTTTTGCAAAAGCGTCGGGCGGGCAACCTGAAACCATTGTGGGTTTAAAGTCCTTGTCAAGCTGAAATTGGTCTTTTTCTGCCCAAACATCCGCCGAGTCATAGGCGACATAAATCGGTATATCACCGATAAATTTAATTCCGTTTTGGTTGGCATATTCCTTTAACTTAAACCATTGTTGTGAAAATTTAAATTGCAAAAATTTATAAAAATCAATATCTGATTTATGCTCGTTTTCAAAATTCTTTAAAGCGGTTTCATCGTAACGGCGAAGTTCGTCGGGCCAAGTGTCCCACGGGATATCGCCATAAACCTTTTTAATTGTGCAAAACAAAGCATAACTAAAAAGCCAATAATTGTTTTCTTCGCAAAAACGGTTATATTCGTCGTTTGGCTTGAATCGGTTAAACGCAATTTTAAGCATTTCAAACCTATTCGCACTAATTTTTTCATAGTTAACTTTGTGGGGGTTTGAGCCAAAATCAAAAGATTTGAATTCTTTTTCGGTTAAAAGTTTTTCTTCTATTAAAATTTCGGGGTCAATAAAATATGGGTTGCCGGCATAGGCCGAATCCGACTGATAGGGGGAATCGCCGTGGCCTATTGGCGAAAGCGGTAAAATTTGCCAATAAGTTTGTTTTGAAGATTTTAAAAAGTCAACAAAACGATATGCTTCTTTACCAAATGTGCCAATTCCACCTTCTGACGCCAGACTGAAAATTGGCATTAAAATTCCGCAGGTTCTCAAAATGGGTGTGCCTCACTTTTAAAAAATTGTAATAAAATTTTTCCCGCAAAAAAGGGGGATATGCATTTTAATTTGT
>JAZSNW010000095.1:0-10489 GCA_045536615.1 Acutalibacteraceae bacterium
TAAAAAATGGAGAAAACCCTTGGTTTTCAACCTTAATTCCTTAAAATTGCACATAATGAAAAGTGGAGAGGTCAATTTGAAGTGAACCCAAAAGTTTAGACAAAATTAAATATTAAGTTTTTAGTGAATGAGTTCGGTATTGTACCGGACTCATTCCTTTTAGTTTCAAGGAAATTATTTCGTTGTTGTGGTAATGAATATATTTCTTCAATTCATCAATGAAAGTGTTAACGCTTTCGAATCTTTTGCCGTAAAAATATGCACCCCAAAAGCGTCTAACTTTTGGAGTGCATATCATTGAATGGTGTTATTTTTTTATACATTAAATTATCTTCCTGTAAAATCGCGTTCAACCGTTATTACACAACAAAAGGCTGGGTTAATAAGTTTTGCGATTTGGGATATTTTTTCTTTTAATTCTTTTTCGGAAAGGTTGAAATTTTGTGGTATAACTACATCAAACACAAGGTTTGTTTGGGTGTCAGCCATAGGTGTCATACGAAAGTCGTGAAGGGTTAATTCATCGTTTATGACCTTAATACCGTCGCTTAATTGCTGGCGGATAAAGGCAACCTCTTCGTTGTTTACATCCATTGGGTCCATATGTATTACAAGTGCAACGCCCAAATTATCAAAAATTTCTTTTTCGCAAAGGTCGATTTGTTCGTGACATTCCACAATGTTAATATCTTGCGGAACTTCAACATGAACAGATGCAAAAAGTCGACCGGGGCCATAGTTATGCACAATAAGGTCGTGTATGCCAACAAAATCTTTGCGGGATAAAATTGCGGCTTCAATGTCGGTTATAAGGTCGGCAGAAGGGGGTTCGCCCAAAATGCGGGTTAATGTTTCCTTTGCGGCGTTTATGCCCGCCCAAAGAATAAATAAAGCAACTGCAATACCCATGACAGCGTCAAGGTTAAAGGGAACAGCAACCAATTTGCTAACGCCAACCGAAAGCAAAATTACCGCCGTTGCAACCGAATCATTTAAAGAATCTTGCGCGGTGGCAAGTAAAGTTTCAGATTCGATTTTTTTGCCAAGTTTTCGGTTAAAGAAAAACAACCAAAGTTTAAATACAACCGAAACTGTAAGTACAATTATTGAAACAAAAGAATATGTAGGCATTGGTGTGCCATTAGTTAAAGCGCTTACTGATGTTTTCATAAGTTCAAACCCAACAAGCAAAATTAAAATTGCCACAATAAATGCCGACATATATTCAATTCTGCCGTGACCAAAAGGGTGGTCTTTATCGGCGGGTTTATTTGCAAGTTTAAAACCTAAAATGGTTATAACCGATGAGCCCATATCCGATAAATTGTTAAATCCATCCGCAACTATTGAAATACTTGAAGTAAGCGAACCAACAGTTATTTTAAAAACACAAAGCAAAAGGTTGCAAACAATGCCCACAACACCGCTTAAACTTCCATATTGGGCGCGGGTGGCGTTGTTTTTAATGTCATTGGGGTTTTTGATGAAAAGTTTAGTTAAAAGTGATGTCATTACATTTTTGCCCCTTTGGCACCCTTTGCACCAAAGGAAACACCCGATAAAATGTTGGTGTCGATGGTGTAGGTAATGTTTTCACGACTTCTTTGGCGTTTGAATGCAAGTTCGATTAAACGGTCAATAAGGTCGCAGTATTTAACACCGGTTGCTTCCCACAAATAAAACGCGAGAGAGCCGGGTATAGTGTTAATTTCGTTAGCGTAAACAGTGTCGGTTTCGGTGTCAATCATAAAGTCAATTCTAACAACACCGCTGGCACCGATTGCTTTAAATATTTTACAAGCCAAAGTTCTAATTTCTTCAGATTTTTCGGGGGATAAATCGGCAGGGATTTTGCGGCTTAAAGATGCCATACCCTTGCTTTGACCGCCGCCTTTTTTGGCGTTATTTAAGTATTTATCTTCATAAGATAAAATTTCGTCGTTCATAAAGGGTTCTTCGCATACGCTTGCTTCACATTCATCAGGATTGCCTAAAACCGAGCAGTTAATTTCACGAAGTGAGGTAATTGCCTTTTCCACCAAAACCTTGTCAGCAAAAGAAATTGCAAGCATAAGGGCGTCGTCAAGTTCGTTTTCGGTATTAACTTTGGTAATACCAACACTGCTGCCCAAATTTACGGGTTTAACAATAAGCGGAAAACCGATTTCGGCCTTAATCTTTTCGCAAATGGCTTGTTTTTCGGCAACATATTCACGTGCACGGAAGGTAATGCAGTCCAAAACGGGAAGATTAGCATTTTTAAGCACATCTTTAAATACGGCTTTATCCATACCAACGGCTGATGAAATAATATCGCAACCAACATAGGGTAAATTTAAATATTCAAAATAACCTTGAATTGTGCCGTCTTCACAGTTTGTGCCATGAACAATTGGGAAGGCAACATCAATAACTGTGCCAATGCTTTTTGAAAACAGTTTTTGTTCAACATTTTTCATAACAACATTGCCGTTTTCGCGCATAAAATAGACCTTTTTGCACTTTTTAAAAAGTGCGGGCAAATTACGGTATTCTTCAATGGTGAAAAGGCAGTCGCCTGTGTACATTTCACCATCCTTATCTACATAAACGGGTGTAACATCATATTTTTCACGGTTGATGGCGCGCATTGCCTGAACGGCGGAAATAATTGAAACTTCGTGTTCAACACTGCGGCAACCATAAAAAACTGCAACATTTGTTTTCATAAATTATCTACCTCTAATTCAAATAATTATCCGGCAAATCGTTTTCAAAAAGAACAACGGTGTTACTGTCGGCAATTTTGTTGTAAATTTCCATTGCCTCTTTAAAAGAAGCAACAATGTGCATATTTTCTTTTTTAAAGTCGGTGGTGTTTACCGCATCTGCCATTGGCTTTGAACGGTTAAGACCAACCAAAATAATTATATCAGCATTTTTTGTGGCTTCAAGCCCTAAATTAAAGTTGCATTCATATTCTTTTTCGCCAAGTTCAATAAGACCGGGGGTTACAACAACCTTTTTCATTCCGTCAAACGAACCAAGCACTCTTACTGCTTCAAGGCAACCTTCGGGGTTTGAATTATAAGCATCGTCAATTAAAAGCGAACCCTTGTTAAATGGTTTCATTTCCAAACGATGTTCGGCGGGTTTTAAAGATGCAACAGCATATTTAATGTCATCAACCGAAACGCCCAATTCATACGAAAGGGATGCCGCACCGATAATATCAATAATGCTGTGAAGCCCCAATAGTTTAGTGTTTAAATCAAAGGAAATATCACCAATGTGCATTGTAAAGGTAGAGCCAAATCTACCATAACTTATATTGTCGGCATAATATTTAAAATCTTTGCTTGTGCCGTAAATTTTGCAGTCGCGGTCAAGTTGGCGGATAATTTCGGCGCTGTCGCCGTTAGCAAACACCATACCACCGTTTTTGTCGACAAAATCAGCAAGTTCAAACTTGGTTTTATAAACATTTTCAATGGTTTTAAATGTTTCAAGGTGCTGAGGCCCTACCGATGTTATAAGTGCGTGATGTGGCTTTGCAATAACGCAAACTTCGTTAATGTTGCCAACCTCTTTAGCACCCATTTCACAAACAAAAACTTCGGTTTGGGGCTTTAAGTCAGAACGGATAGTGCGGGTAACACCCATTGGTGTGTTAAAACTGTGGGGTGTGCAAACTGTGTTAAATTTTTCCGACAAAATGCGGGTTAAAATAAACTTTGTTGTGGTTTTGCCATAACTGCCCGTAATGCCGATAACCTTTAAATTTTTGTGTGATTTTATAATTTTTTTGGCATCCGCAATGTAATATGCGTTGACTAAATGCTCAATGGGTGAATTTAAAATTCGACAAGCAACACATAAAATGGGTGACACCATTGCAAAAATAACAAGCGCAAAATAACTGTATTCTACAAAAACACCCAAAACGCAAAGTGCCGAAACCAGTAAAACGCTTGTAACAAAAAGTCGCATAACACGGGCTGTAAGCGCAAGCGCCTTGACTGATTTCTTTTGGGTTTTAATTGCGGTGTTAAGTCGTACTGCAAAAATTAGCACAGCCAAAACAAAAGAAATAACATAAAGTTTAAAGAAAATTAGCACCGACAAAATTGCCGCAAAAACTAAACTTCCAATAAATTTAGTCCTATAAAAAGGGAAAACCCATTTAAAATAGCGTGACAAATAGTAAGAATTTTGTTGAAGCATTTGGTACTGCCTAACGGTTGAGCATATACCCGACAATGCCAAAAACACAAGTGTTAGAATAAAAAATATCATCATTTTACTCCTAAAAAGCTGTTAATAATTGCCTGTGCCTCAAAAGGCCTTTCGCAAAAGGAATAATGCCCCGTGCCTTTTATAACACAAAGACCGCTGTCTTTAATTTTGGATTCAATAATCTTTGCGTCCGAAAGCGGTGTTGCGGTGTCGTTTTCGCCCCAAATAAGCAAGGTGGGGGCGGTGATATTGCCTAAAATATCGCGCAAATCGGTGTTTACTAAACTTACCAAGGTTTTGCGAAGCACTTCGGGTGCGGCGTTATAATCGGCCGAACCATAATAATTTCTTGCTTTTTGCAAAAGCCCTTCGCTGTAATTTTTCACAACAGGCAAGGTTAAACCCCATTTAATTGCTTTAAAGCTTTTTGCCCTAAATTTTTGTTTTAGTGACTTTTTGGGTATAAGCCCTGCCGAATCCAAAAGCACGATTTTGGGTGGGTTTACCATACCGGTTGCCGCCATTTTTAAGGTAACTCTGCCACCGTGGGAATGACCGAACATAATCGGGTTTTGGATATTAAGTTTTTCCATAAATTTAAGCACAAAATTGCAGTAATCATCAAGTGTCCAAGGTTCTTTCATGGTATCAGAACCCGCACAACCCGGAAAATTCACCGCAACCACACGGTACTTATTTTTAAGCCCGTTTATAATGCTGTTATAAACCGCAAAGGACGAATTCCACCCGTGTAAAAGCAATACGGGGGCACCGCTTCCTTCTTCGGTGTATTCTATGTTTAAGCCGTCAATATTTATGTTCATAATAACTCCATTATATAATATTAAATATATTATACCAAATATTTACTTAAAATAGAAGTACTAATTTTTAAAAAATCAAAAAAGAACCCGCGTTTTGCGGGTTCTTTAAAATTATTCGGTTCTTAGTGCTATTACAGGGTCTTTTTTAGCGGCGCTGCGGGACGGTATAATGCCCGAGAACATTGTTAAAACAACGCTTATTGCAACAAACAAAATTGCCGCTTCTATTGGTAAAACTGCTTTAAGATTTCCAAGTCCTGTAAGGGTTTCAAGAATAAGGTTAATCGGTATGCAAAGTAGATAGGTGATAGTCACACCCAACATACCTGAAATAAAGCCAATTATTATGGTTTCGGCGTTAAACATACTTGAAACATTGCGTTTTGAAGCACCGATAGCGCGCAAAATACCAATTTCTTTTGTGCGTTCTTGAACCGAAATTAAGGTGATAACACCAATCATAATGGAAGAAACGATTAAAGACACCGCAACGAATGCCATTAAAACATAGGTGATAGCGTTAATTATTGTGGTGATGGACGACATCATAATTCCAAGATAGTCGGTGTAGGAGATTTTTTGCAAATCTTCAACCGATTTATTATAGTCGCTAATCATTTGTTCAATAACATCTTTATTTTCAAAAGAACTTGCATAAATGTTGATGGTTGAAGGGGTGTCCAGTTCGACATAACCAAGGGTTGAAAGGTTGTTATCAAGGGTAGAATTTGAAAATTCCAAAACCTCGTCATAATAGGTGGCAAACTGCGCTTTTGTAAACTTCTTTGCGGCGGCGTCAAGCGCTGCGGCCTTTTGGTCAACAGTCAACAATGCAATTTGTTGCATAACCTGTGCGGCATATTGTGCTTTATATTGCTGTTCAAGAATTGACGAATACATTTCTTTGAGTTCGTCATCTTTCATATCTTTAAGATATGATTTAATTTCATCCTCGCTCATACCCGTTTGCTGAACAATGGCGGGTATCAATGTTGCTTCAATTTGTGCACGGTTGGTGGCTTTAAGTGTGGATTTTACAAATTTTTCAACATCCTTCTTTTCGGGGATGCACATAATTTTAACATAAGTTTCGGCTTTGTTGTTTTTGTTGAGTTTGGAAAGATAGGTTTTAAATTCTGCCTTCTTTTCATCGTCGGTTAAGTTTTTACTGTTTTCACCAAAGGGAAGAGCGGTGAAAATATCGGTGGTTTCATCTTGGAGTTGGGCATTTACAGCGGGGGATTCACTTGCTTTTTCAACCACAAAATCGGTTAATTTTTTGGTGTAGCAAATTGACCCGCTTAAAAGGGTTGTTGAAACATTTTCTTTTGGGCGAATAATGCCTGTAACTTTAAGTGGTGTGCCGTTTGCATAAAGGTATTTAAGACCTGCTTCGGTTTCGCGAAGGTCGGTGTATTTGCCGGTTTTTTCGTCTAAAGCAAAGCAAGAAGAATTTAAAATTGTTTTAAATTCCATTTCGCAAATTTCTTTATAACTCCACTTTTTGCCTGAAACTTCAAGGGGTTCTTTATTAAGCACCGCTTCGGTCATGGCTTCAATTTCGGCTTGTGATTTAAGACCCAAAGCATAAAGTGTCATATCGTCAACTTCGTTGTTTTCGTCAACAACAAGAATAATTTCGTTATAATCGTTGGGCCAGTTGCCGTAAATTAGGTCATATTGTTTGGTGATAAGGGGGTTTATAAGTTCGCCGTCGGTGCCGGTCAGCATTTCTTGCCAAAGTGTAGAATTTGACATCATCATACCGCCGCCCATCATTGAACTTGATGACATACCGCCTGACATATTTGACATCATACCCGAAAAATCCATACCAAAATATTCACGCAAAATTTCGGTCATAAGTTTGCTTGAATCAGATTGAATAATTTCACCATCCACATTTTGTGTGTAGATGAGCATATTGAAGTTATAGGTGTATTGAATACCGTTTACAGCATCAATAAGGTCTTGGTGCTTTTCAGTATCTTTCAGCGTTTTTTCAAGATATGCTTTAAACGCTTTAAGGTCGTTTTCGGTGGCTTCAAGTGAATTAAGCGCATTCATTAGTTCATAAATGGCGGATTTTTCATAAACGGCGTCGTTTTCGTGTTGGCCTGATGATTCAGCCGCACCCATAAATGTTTGGACAAGTTCGGTAATGTCCAAATTTTGCGATTCAATAGTGAGGGGATATGAAGAAAGGGTTTCTTCTTGGACTGAATCGATAAAAGCGGTTGTGCCTTGGGAAACCGCAAAAATAAGCGCAATGCCAATGATACCGATACTTCCCGCAAAACCTGTAAGTGCTGTTCTGCCCTTTTTGGTGAAAAGGTTATTAAGCGACAAGCCAAATGATGTTAAAAATGACATTGAAGGCATTTTTTGTTTTTTAGATTTTTCGGCTTTTGCCTTTTCTCTTTCGCTTTCTTCGTGAATTTCTTCGGCAGAAAGGGGTTTTGAATCAGACAAAATAACACCGTCAAGCATCCTGATAATTCGGGTTGAATATTCTTCGGCCAAATCGGGGTTGTGGGTAACCATAATAACCAAACGGTCGTTTGAAATTTCTTTTAAAATTTCCATTACCTGCACGCTGGTTTCGGTGTCTAATGCGCCGGTTGGCTCATCCGCCAAAATAATGTCAGGGTTATTAACAATGGCACGGGCAATGGCAACACGTTGCATTTGTCCGCCCGACATTTCGCTTGGTTTTTTACGAAGCTGGTCACCGAGGCCAACCTTTTCAAGCGCTTCTTTTGCACGGCGGCGGCGTTCACTTTTTGAAACACCCGAAAGTGTAAGTGCAAGTTCAACATTTTTCAAAACATTTTGGTGGGGGATAAGGTTATAACTTTGAAAAACAAAACCAACCGAATGGTTGCGGTAATTGTCCCAATCCCTGTCTTTATAGTTCTTGGTTGACTTTCCGTTAATAAAAAGGTCACCGCTTGTGTATTTATCAAGACCGCCGATAATGTTTAAAAGGGTGGTTTTGCCACAGCCGGATTGCCCAAGAATTGAAACAAATTCGCTGCTGCGAAAGGTTAAATCAACGCCCTTTAACGCTTCTACCTTGCTGTCGCCGGTAATATAATCTTTTTTTATGCTTTTTAAAGTAAGCATTTTTCATTTCCTTTCTAAAAATAAATCTAAATTACATTATATATCAATTATGCCTTTTTTCAATAGTTTGTATCAAAGTTTAGAAAAAATTAACAATTCTGTCAGTTTGCAGGGGGTTGATTTATTGACAATCGTTTAATATTATATTATAATATTAAGGTTAAAATGAGTAAGTGTTTGTCGATGTAAGGAAGTATTTTATGACTGAAATCAAAAATTTAAGAAATGTTGCTATAATTGCCCACGTTGACCATGGTAAAACCACCCTTGTTGACCAGCTTTTAAAACAAAGCGGAACTTTTCGTGTTAACGAATCGGTCGACGAAAGGGTTATGGACTCTAACGATTTGGAACGTGAACGTGGTATAACAATTTTGTCAAAAAACACAAGCGTTATGTATGGTGATGTTAAAATTAACATTGTTGACACCCCCGGCCACGCCGATTTTGGTGGCGAGGTTGAACGTATACTTCAAATGGTTGATGGTGTTTTACTGCTTGTTGACGCGTTTGAAGGTTGTATGCCCCAAACCCGCTTTGTGCTTAAAAAAGCGTTAGCGCTTGGCAAAAAGGCGGTTGTTGTTGTAAATAAAATTGACAGACCAATGGCAAGACCGCACGAGGTTGTTGACGAAGTACTTGATTTGTTTATCGAACTTGGCGCCGATGAAGACCAAATCGAGTTTCCTGTGGTGTTTGCATCCGGTAGGGATGGTTATGCTTCATATTCACCTGATATTAAGGGTGAAGATATGAAACCTTTGTTTGATTCTATTGTAAATGAAATTGACGCACCAAAAGGTGATACCGAAGGTCCGCTTCAAATTTTGTTCACTAATATCGAATATGACGATTATCTTGGCCGTATCGGTGTTGGACGGGTTGTCAGGGGTAGCGTTAAAAATGGTCAACAGGTGGCTATTTGTCACAAGGACGGCACTCACCATAATCAAAAGATTGCGAAAATGTTTATGTATCGCGGACTTAAACGATATGAAGAAGAAACCGCAAGCGTTGGCGATATTATTCAGGTTGCAGGGCTTCAAAATCTTGAAATTGGCGAAACCGCTTGTGATGTTAATAATATCGAGCCGTTGCCCTTTGTTAAAATAGACGAGCCGACTTTGGCTATGAATTTTATGGTTAATAACTCACCTTTTGCAGGTAAAGAAGGCAAGTTTGTAACTTCACGCAATCTTCGTGACCGCCTTTTTAAAGAGGTTATGACCAATGTTAGTTTACGTGTCGAGGAAACCGATTCGGCCGACACATTTAAGGTTTCGGGCAGAGGTGAACTTCACCTTTCAATTTTAATTGAAACAATGCGCCGTCAGGGTTATGAATTTCAGGTTTCACCACCCGAAGTTATTTATAAAAAAGATGAAAACGGCAATCTTTTAGAACCGATTGAACTTTTAATGATTGAAGTGCCCGAAGAATATGTTGGCTCGGTTATGGAACGTCTTGGCACCCGTAAAGCCGAAATCAGAAATATGGGCACACGCGACGGCGGAACATCCCATTTAGAATTTTTAATTCCTTCAAGGGGACTTTTGGGTTATCGTTCCCAGTTTATGACCGATACTAATGGTAACGGTATTATGAACCATGTGTTTGACAGTTATCAAGAATATAAGGGTGATATTGAACAACGTATGTCCGGCTCAATCGTTGTGCACGAAACAGGTGAATCTACGGGTTATGGTTTATTTAACACCCAAAGCCGTGGCAGATTGTTTATTGGCCCCGGCACCCCCGTTTACGAAGGTATGATAGTTGGCGAAAACCCAAAAAATGAAGACATTGTTTGTAATGTGTGCAAGAAAAAGCAAATGACAAACACTCGTGCTTCGGGCAGTGATGATGCTTTACGCCTTGTTCCGCATACTCGTTTAAGTTTGGAACAGTCGCTTGAATTTATAAAGGATGACGAATTGGTGGAAATCACCCCCGAAAATATCAGACTTCGCAAGAGAATCCTTAATAAAGAAGAAAGAATGAAATACGAATCGAAGAGAAAGTAATAATGAAATATATTATTCTTGACTTGGAATGGGACAGCGTTTTTTACAAAGCGGAAAAACGGTTTATAAACCAAATTTTGCAAATTGGCGCTGTAAAGCTTGATGAAAAATTTAAAATAGTTGATACTTTTGAAGTGACGGTTAAATCCACAATTTCTAAAAAGGTTACAGGTCGTTTTGCACGACTGACAGGCATTACAACCGAAAAAATGCTTTCGGGCAAACCTTTTGGCGAGGCAGTTTTGGCTTATAACCAGTGGGTGGGCGAAGATTTTGTCACAATGACTTGGAGCAATTCCG
>JAZSNW010000009.1:0-9498 GCA_045536615.1 Acutalibacteraceae bacterium
TTTAAAGGAGGTTGGGATTAGTGATTATTCTGTTTCTGCTTTTAGCAGTATGCTCCTTTTTATTGGGCTTTATTTTGGGTGCTTTCAAAAAACCACAGGTTAAAACACCTAATATCAGGGTTTTTGAAAGTGAAGATTTTACCACCCAAAAAGAGTATGAAAATTTTTTGAATTATGACGGCAGTATGCAGGAATAAGGTGATTTTATGAAAGAAGTTATTAAAGAAAAAGAAACCAAACTGCAAGAAAAAACAGAACTTTCGGATGAAGTGAAAGAAACATTTAAAGAACTTAAAGATAACTTTCCAGAAATTAAGAGCATTGAAGATTTACCCGAAAGTGTAATTGAAAATGCTAAGCAAAGCGGAAAGCCCTTGCTTGATGAATATTTAAGATATCGTCTTTTGCAGGAAAAAGCAATAAAGGAAAATGTTTCGGCGCAAAAGAATGCCGAAAACAGCAGTGTTGGTTCCCAACTTAACAAATCAAGGGGCGAAAACCCCGAAACCGCCGAGTTTTTAAAAGGACTTTGGCGCAAATAAAATTTGGAGGATATAAAAAATGGCAATTAATTCAATAGAAAATGCAGTAAGATATTCAGGCGAACTTGATAAAATGTTTGCACAAAAAAGTGCGACCGGCTTTTTTGCCGACAATGCCCTTGCAACAAAGTTTGTGGGTGCTAAAACCGTAATTATTCCCGATGTAGATTTTCAAGGTCTTTCAGATTATGACCGCGACACAGGTTATACAAAGGGCGCAATTACCGTTTCTAATACTTCTTACACAATGGCAATGGACCGTGCGCGTTCATTGCAAATTGACCGCGAAGATATGGACGAAACCGGCATTGCAAATTTGGCGGGCAAAATTTTGGGCGAATATGTTCGCACAAAGGTTGTTCCCGAATGTGATGCTTATGTGCTTTCAAAACTTGGTGGTTTAGCCCTTACAAGAAGCAATGTTATCGACGGTGACATTGAAAAACCGCACGAAGCATTATGCAAACTTATTAATGAAGTTCAGGCGGTTGTTGGTTATGATGAAGAATTGGTGGCTTTTGTTGACGGTTATATGTTTGCCGCTTTACAGAATTCAACCGAAATTTCAAAAATGATTACCGTTTCTGACTTTAAGCAAGGCGATATTTCATTAAAGGTTAAATCTATTAACGGTGTGTCAATCATCCCCGTTGTTGCCGACAGAATGAAGACCGCTTATAACTTTAACACAGGTGCTGCGGGCGGCTTTGCTCCCATTGAAAATGCGCGTGAAATTTACATGCTTGTGCTTCCCAAAACTGCAGCACATCTTGTTAAGAAAACCGAAAATATGCGTATTTTCACACCCGAACAAAACATTGATGCCGACGCTTACAAGTTCGACTATCGTATTTATTATGATGTATTTGTAAACAAAAGCGGTTTAGACAGCATCTGGGGTTGGATTTCTCCCGCTGTTAGCATTACCACACAGCCCGCTGATAAAGCTGTAAACGAGGGTTCAATCAGCGGTTCATTAACAGTTAGCGCTCAAAGTGAAGGCGCAATTACATATCAGTGGTATCAATGCGAAGACGAAAACAAAACAGGCGCTGTAAAGATGGCAGGTAAAACCTCTGCTTCTATGACTATTCCGACTGACCTTACCGAAGGCGAATATTTTTATTTTGTTAAGGTTATTGTTGACGGCGCAGCTTCTACTTACAGTGACGTTGCAGTTGTAACAGTTTCTTAAAATCAATGCTTGAAGGGGAGAAAATCTCCCCTTCATTCGTAAAAGGAGGTAACAAATTTGAAGCTACTGCCTAAAGAAATTTTTTCAGAATATGAAAAGGGTGTGCAGCACAAGGCCTCGCTTGGAAGTCGCGGACTTTTTGAACAAAATAAAATAAATGAACGCTTTTTTATTGGCGACCAATGGTATGGGGCAAAATGCGGTAATGACCGTCCGCTTGTTAGGTATAACATAATTAAGCGAATCGGTGACTATAAAATGTCGCAAATTTTATCATCTCCGATTGCGGTCAATTTTTCGGCCGAAGGCATACCCCAAAACAAAGAAGAAACTTTAAGTGTTTTTGAAAAAGCGCCAACCGGCGTGGTTAGTCAAAACGAAATTAACAGTTTAACGGCGGCGTTTAGAAAATATTTTGATGTAACCGCCGAAAGACTTTCTTTTGATGTTTTGCAAGAAAAACTTTTAAGAAACGCTTTTGTTACGGGTACGGGTGTGCTTTATACATATTGGGACCCAAATGCCAAAACAGGACTTTTTGCCGACGACAAGAAAACAAGCGAAATAAAAGGCGACATTTGTTGCGAAGTTTTGGACATTGAAGATGTTTATTTTGGTGACGATTATATTGAGGACATACAGTTACAACCATATATAATTATTGCAAGTACACTCCCACTTGAAGATGTTTTAAAAGAGGCCAGAATAAACGGCGCCGATATAGGACAACTTAGAGATATTGAAAACGGCGCGACAGATAATAAAGTTTTAGTTCTTACAAAACTTTTTAAGGAATATAAGAATAAGGAAAATTATACAATTAAAGGTGTAAAGGTGTGCGAAAATGCGGTCGTAAGGCGCGAGTTTGACACCGGTTTAAGATTATACCCACTTTCACTTTTTAAATGGGAAAGAAAAAACAATTCACCCCTTGGCGAAAGTGAAATTACTTATTTAATACCAAACCAAATTGCCATAAACCGAATGATTACCGCAAATGTTTGGTCGGCAATGACAACAGGTATGCCGATAATGCTTGTAAACGGTGATACAGTTACTCAAAAAATCACTAACGAGCCGGGACAGATAATTAAGGTTTACGGCAGTAATGAAGATGTAACGGGCGCAGTTAAATATGTTGCACCACCAACACTTAATCAGGAATATGATGCATCAATTAAAGCGCTTATTGAAAACACCCTAACCCAAAGCGGTGCAAACGAAGTGGCGCTTGGCGACAGCAGGGCAGACAACTTTTCGGCACTTCGCGCAATGCGTGATGCAAGTTTAATGCCTTTAATTTTAACCAAAAACCGTTTTTACGCTTTTGTGGAAGAAACGGCGCGCATTTGGGCGGATTTCTGGGTTACAAAATATGAAAAACGCAAAATTAAAATTACCGATAAAAACACTTCGTGGTATATGCCTTTTAATGCATCGCGTTATAAGAATTTAATTTTCAACACAAAGGTTGAAGTAAGTGCAGGGGCACTTTACGGAGATCATGAAAAACTCAACACCCTTATAAATCTTTTTGAAAAGGGTGTTGTTGACCGCAAACAACTAATTTCTCGCTTGCCTGACGGGGTTGTAAGCGATAAAAAGCAGCTTTTAAATGAAATTTCGGAGGAGGGTGATGCTGATGACAGGGTATGATGTATTGAAAACGGTGCTTAACCTTTTGGGGTATGTCGATACCGATGATAAAATTTCGCACGATAGCGGACTTTATCAGCGTTCGTTTTATGTGATAAATCAAATTTTGTGTGATTTAAACCAAAGTAAAATTGAAAATATGAACGATGAAATTAAAATACCGCAAAAAACGGCAGAAGCATTACCCTACGGCGTGGCAATGCTGTTGGCGCTTATCTGTGGTGACAGCAACAAAAACCATCTTTTTGCCGAAATTTATAATTCTAAACGCGCCGCGGCACTTTGTCACAATGACAAAATTGAAGACAAAATGCCAAATGTCGCATTGGGAGAGATTTAAGTGAAATACGATTCTTTAAAACCGTCAGTTGTAAAGCGTTTCAAAATTCCCGAACTTGATGGCGGTATGGTTTCTAAAAAGCCGACAACCGCTATTGCCGACAATTCACTTTTTGACTGCAAAAATGTTTGGTATAAAGACGGACGGCTTAAAACCCGTTTGGGACTTTCAGCAAAGAGTGAAAATGCGGTTGTGCTTGAAAAAGACAGCCCGTTTAACGAGTTTGACTATCATTTAACCGACACGGCGGTAAAATATTATGGTTTGGAATATAAAATTGCTTATTCAACCCTTTTAAGCGATGATTATATGTATGTCATAAATGTTTATTTGGTTTCAAGCGATTTTAACATAAAACCTATCGGCTCGTTTACATTTTTTCGACTTTCAAGTGAAATTTTTAACGCACCCGAAAGCATTTTGTTTTATACCGGTGCACCGCAAACGGGTGGCGGAATTTTTGCCCTTATAACCCTTTCAAATCAAGAAAATTATGGCGATAAATATTATAACATTTATGAAATAAATGAGGATTTTACCGAATGGCAAAGGGTTTATGATTATTACACACCAACCCTTCTTGTAAATGGGCGGGGCAATAATTATGACATAGCACACGCCGAAACTTCGATAAGTTTACCGTCACCACAAACTGTTGAATCGCAAAACCTTTTAAATAATATGTTTTATGCATATTACACTTCGGACGGATATTCAAATATGTTTCGTTTGCCGTTTGGTAATATTTCGTCCGACACAATAGTTTGCCGAATAAATTACACCCCTGCGGCATTTGTTGAATGGCGGGTTGCGGGAACAACCATTGCTGCTACCCAAAGTTTTATGGGTGCGGATATTACATTGGAAGTTGACCGCGAAAAAGGAACGCTTTCTTTTACAAAAGGCGATTCACCTTATGCCATACCGGTAATATCAACTTATAACGAAAATAATATAAAGATTATGGCGGGCAAAGATACCCAAAACGGATTAGAACAGGTTGTTGATTCAAAATGTTCACTTATAGCCGATGGCAGAATATATTTAGCGGGTGGACAAAACGGCAATGTGCTTATGACTGCCAGGTGTGAAAACCCGCTTTATTTCCCAAAAATGTCAACTGTACAGGTCGGTGGGGAAGATGAAATAACCGCACTTTCGTTGCAAAATAATAAAATTATTGCCTTTAAACAAAGCGAAACACATTCTGTAACATTAAGAAAAGGCAAAATTATTAACGAAATAGGTTTGTTGTCAGACAATGATAAAACCTTTAAAAATTCTGATACTTTGCACAGCGAATTGCTTTTGCAAAATGTTGGATGTTTATATAACGGCACTGTTTGCAAGGTGGGTAAAAACACCGTTTGGCTTGCGAATGACAGAAATGTTTATTTAATTGATTCGCTCGCCTTTGACGGTGCAGTTAAAATTAGTGATGGTATAGATGTTAGCACCTTTTTAACACCAAACAGTTTTGCCGTTAGCGACGGGGAATATTATATTTTATCCTCATACAACAAAGCGTTGGCTTGCTGTTTAACTTCGCCTCAAAAACCAAAATGGTATCCCTGGCAAATTGATAATGAAATTATGCTTCGCGGTGGATTTTGCAAAAATTCGACACTGTATTTTTTGTGTTCAAAAGGGCAAGAAGAGATTTTTTATGTTGCCGCTTTTAATGGTGACAGCGACACCGAAATTTATTTTGATAGTGGTAACAAACCAACTTCAAAAAGTAAAAAAATTGAAAGTTTTATAACAACTAAAAATTATACTTTATCCGGTCTTTCACACATAAACACAATCGAAAGTATTTATCTTGCGCTTGCGGGTAAAGGTAAACTAAAAATCAAAATTAATGACAGGCAAATAGTAGATGTTGATTTAAGATTTTCTACCGATGATTATGACAAAGGTGAATATAAAACGGTTATGCTTGTACCGCATTTATATAATACGGAAAGTGTGAAAATTGAAATATCTTCTCTTGATGCATTTGCTGTTTCAGACATTGAAATTTTTTACAGAAAAACGGGTTGATTTTATGAAAAGGGTTTTGGCAATTTTAATGTGTGCGGTGCTTTTGACAGGTTGCTTTCAATTTGAAAAGAAAGAAACAACCAAAAAGCACATTGGCGTATGGCTTAGTTACAGCGAAGTAAATTCTATGCTTGACGGCGATTTTAAAGCCGAATTTCAAACGCTTATAAAAAACTGCAAAACCCTTGAAATAAATAATCTTTATATTCACATAAGGGCTTTTGGCGATTCGCTTTATAAGTCAAATTATTTTCCCCTTAATAAAAAGGCGGAAAAATATGATTTTGATATTTTAAAATATGTTATAAACCTTTGCCATAAAAACGGCATTTTAGTCCACGCGTGGATAAACCCTTATAGAATTTCAACCACAACACAAAATGTGGATGAAATAAACAATCAAAGCCCTGCTTATTTATGGCTTAAAGATGCGATAGTAGAAAATGACAAAAATATCTGTTTTCAAAGCGGTATTTATTTAAACCCCGCCGAAAGCGAGGTGCGGCGCCTTATTTTAAATGGGGTTAGGGAAGTGTTAGAAAATTATGATATTGACGGAATACATTATGATGACTATTTCTATCCCACACAAAGCGAAGAATTTGACAAGGTGTCGTATGATGAATATATTAAAACCACTAAAACCCCATTAAACCTTGCCGACTGGCGACGGGCAAATGTTGATTTGCTTATAAGCAGTACATATAACGCTGTAAAATTTCAAAAAAAGGATGCTGTTTTTTCGGTAAGCCCTGCGGCATCGGTAGATAATAATTTTGAAAATTTATATGCCGATGTTGTTGGTTGGGTTAAAAACGGTTATGTCGATGTTATTATGCCACAGCTTTATTTTGGGTTTGAATATCCTGATGAAGATTTTAAATTTTCAAACCTTTTAAATGCTTGGAAAGAACTTTCAAACCAAAATAAAAGTGTAAAACTTGTTATCGGCCTTGCCTTTTATAAGGCGCAACCAACCCTTTCGGCCGATATACCCGAATGGCAGGAAAACGACGATATAATTGCGCGGCAGGTGGATTTAATAGAAAATGATGACAAAGCAGACGGCTGGATTTATTTCTCATATTCATCGCTTTTTAGTGAAGCGGAAGAATTTAAAAATCAACGCAAAAATTTAAAAGAGAGGCAATAAAATGAACAGCACGGTAATAGTGGCACTAATTTCCTTTGCGGGAACTTTGCTTGGCACGGCCGGTGGTATTTTCGCTTCGAGCAAGCTGACCGATTACCGTTTATCACAACTGGAAAAGAAGATGGAAAGCTATTCGGCGGTAGCGGCAAAACTGCCTGTAATTGAAGAAAAAATCAAAAATTCTGACCGCCGAATTTTAAAGCTTGAGCGTGACCATAGCCGCGCACAATTTGTAAATATGAATTAAAAAAATTCCCGA
Organism: Acutalibacteraceae bacterium; assembly: GCA_045536615.1. Lineage (GTDB taxonomy): Bacteria > Bacillota > Clostridia > Oscillospirales > Acutalibacteraceae > UBA737. Next base: position 7,189 of record JAZSNW010000009.1, read on the forward strand.
TATTTTGTCGGGAATTTTTCTTTAATAATTGATTTATTTTTATATTCAGTGTATAATTGCATTATAATATTTTTGGTGGTGTTTTTTATGTTTCAGGCCGAAAAGGTAAAAAATGAATGTATAAATTGGATAAAGGACTTTTTTGAAGAAAACGGCAAGGGTTGTAATGCGGTTGTCGGTATTTCGGGCGGTAAGGATAGTTCAGTTGTGGCAGCACTTTGTGTTGAAGCACTTGGTCGCGACCGTGTTATTGGTGTTTTAATGCCCTGCGGTGAGCAAAGCGACATCGACTGTTCAATTCAGCTTGTTGAATTTTTGGGCATTAAAAATTATACCATAAATATTAAGGCGGCGGTTGACGGTGTTTTGTCGGCAATGCCAAAGGATATGGAAATAACAAAACAAACCGCAACAAATTTGCCTGCCCGTATCAGAATGGCAACACTTTATGCAATAAGCCAAAGTAACAACGGCAGGGTGGCAAACACCTGCAACTTGTCAGAAGATTATGTTGGCTATTCAACCCGTTACGGTGATGCGGCGGGTGATTTTAGCCCCATTTCGCGCCTAACTGTTGAAGAGGTTAAAATTATCGGCAAACTTTTGGGGCTTCCCGAAAACCTTGTCGATAAAGTCCCTATTGACGGTTTAAGCGGAAAAAGTGATGAAGAAAACCTTGGCTTTTCTTATGCGGTTTTGGATAAATATATCCGCACAGGTGTTTGTGATGACGGCGAACTCAAAGCAAAATTTGACCGTCTTTATAAGCTTAATCGCTTTAAATTAGAGCCAATACCCGCTTACGAGCCAAATATATAAAAAATATTAAAAATATTGTTAAATTCCTAACAAAGTTCTTGCAATATGATTTGTTTTAGGGTATAATGTATAAAGGAAAAAATTGATTATTTTTAAAGGAGAATAAAAATGACAACTAATAAAACAGTTATCAAATGGTTGGACGAAATGAAAGACCTTCTCACACCGGATAAGGTTGTATGGGTTGATGGTTCCGACGAACAAACCGAAGCTCTTCGTAAGCTTGCTGTAGAACTTGGCGAATTAGAAGCTTTGAATCCTGAAAAGTTACCTGATTGCTATCTTCACAGAACAAAGCCAAACGACGTTGCTCGTGTTGAAGACCGTACATTTATTTGTACCCCCACTAAAGAAGAAGCAGGCCCCACAAACAACTGGTGCGACCCTGCTGAAATGTATAAAAAACTTTACGACATTGCACGTGGCAGCTACAAGGGCCGTACAATGTATGTAATCCCTTACTCAATGGGTCCTATCGGCTCACCAATCGCTAAAATCGGTATTGAGGTAACTGACTCTGTTTATGTTGTTCTTAATATGCTTATTATGACACGCGTAAGCCCCAAAGTTTTAGAAGTTTTAGGCGACAGCAATGACTGGGTACGCGGTTTACACTCACGCTGCGATATTGATCAAGAAAAGAGATATATCTGCCACTTCCCACAGGATAACACCATTATCTCTGTAAACTCAGGTTATGGCGGAAACGTGCTTTTGGGTAAAAAGTGCTTTGCTCTTCGTATCGCTTCTTACCAAGGTTGGAAAGAGGGCTGGATGGCTGAACACATGCTCATTCTCGGTCTTGAAAATCCAAAGGGTGAAGTTAAATATGTTGCAGCTGCATTCCCATCTGCTTGCGGTAAGACTAATCTTGCAATGCTTATTCCTCCCGCATATTTGCGTGAAAAGGGTTATAAGATTTGGACAGTTGGTGACGATATTTCTTGGATGAAGATAGGTCCTGACGGTCGTCTTTATGCTATCAACCCTGAAAATGGTTTCTTCGGCGTTGCTCCCGGCACCAACGAAAAATCAAACTTCAACGCTCTTGAAAGCACCAAGAAGGGCACAATTTTCACCAACGTTGCTCACGATTTAAGCGACAACACAGTTTGGTGGGAAGGCCTTAATAAGAATTTACCTGAAAATGCTATTGACTGGCTCGGCAATCCTTGGGATGCTTCAAAGTTCGACAAAGCAGACAAATCTACCTATGCCGCGCACCCCAACTCACGTTTCACAGCTCCTGCTGAAAACTGCCCTTGCATTTCTGAAGAATTTAACAAGGGCGAAGGTGTGCCGATTTCTGCAATCATCTTCGGCGGTCGTCGTGCTAAGTGCGCTCCGCTTGTATATCAATCAAAAGACTGGGTTAACGGCGTATTTGTTGGCTCTGCAATGGCTTCTGAAACCACTGCGGCTGCTGCAGGTGCAGTAGGCGTTGTTCGCCGCGACCCAATGGCTATGCTTCCTTTCTGCGGTTACCACATG
>JAZSNW010000018.1:0-8372 GCA_045536615.1 Acutalibacteraceae bacterium
ATTATTCCGAAACTCTATGTAGACAATGCTGAAGGGAAACTCGATGATGACCGACTAAGTTCAATGGTTGATGATTTGCAGAAGGAATCTGTTGCAATAAAGAAAGAACTTTTAGAGCTTAGTGAGGACGCCGTGCAGACAAGTAAAAGCGATAATTACAAAATGTTCTTTGAACTCACAAGACAGCATACCCATATTGACGCGCTTGATCGTGATACCTTGCTGACATTCGTTGACAGAATTGAAGTAGGACCGAAAATTCTGCCCGAGGGTAAGGTCAAAGCAAGTCATAGAAACTCAGAGTTTCAGCAAGAGATACGGATATTTTACAAGTTTGTGGGTGAAATGAACGAAATCAACAAAATTTAATAAATATGTAATAAAACTCAACCGTAAAAATCAGCCTCAAAAGGTGGAATAGGTTTTGGAAGTCAAAATTCCCCGATTACTTGCCGAAAAAGCCTTGCAATACGATGGTATTCCTGCATTTTTTCGACTTCGTCCTCGAAAAATTTTGTTACTTACAAAACTGCTATGCATCTTAAAACGAACGAATTTTTTGTTAGAGTGTGCCCGAAAAGTGCAGACATACGGGCGTATTTCAAACTTTGAGGGTGCATTATAGCGGAAAATTAGTCATTTTAAGACTATTATCACCTTTTGAGGTTGATTTTAAGATGGGCGGGGTACACCAACCTCGTTAGCAGCTTCCATCTTGAAACGGTTGAGTGCGTCTTTTGCTTCAGGTACTACATGTTTAGCCATTTTAATTACTCTCCTATAATTATTTTGCGTTTGCAATATTATTGTGTGAAGGGTGTTAAAATTTATTATAGGTAAAAAATGCGAATAATGTAAAATTTTTATATAGACATTGTGCAAATAAAATGATATAATAACACAGTAAGTGAAAATTCAATATTGTATGATTATTAAACTTCAAGGAATCAAAAATCATGTATGACACATTGAAAATCATTGGGCAAAAGTTTCACCTTGATGGTGAGATATATTCTTATGAAGCAATAACCATGGGAAATATCAACGGAACATTTAAGGTTACATATAAGAAACCTGATGAAACTTTAAAGTCATACTTGTTTCAAAAGGTTAATATCCATGTTTTCAAAAAACCAGTTCAGGTTATGGAAAATATCGATAGGGTTACAACTTATATTCGTGAAAAATATCCTGACCAAATTGTATTGCATTTTCATCATACTGATGAAGGTTTAAATTATTTTATTTATGATGATAATGCATTTTGGCGGGTGGTTAATTTTGTTGATTCGGTCACATTTAACAGTTGTGATGATGTGAAAGTTATCGAAGCCACGGGTAAAGCATTTGGATCTTTTCAAAACCAGTTATCTGATTTTGACGGCGCTTTACTTTATGAAACTATTCCGGATTTTCATAACACTAAAAAACGACTTGATACACTTTTTGCCCACATAGAAGAAGACCCTTGCGGTCGAGTGCGAGAGGTCAAAAAAGAAATTGATTATATTGCTTCGGTTCGTGAAAAAGCGGCTGAATTAAGCGTTCAATACGCAAATGGCGAAATCCCGAAGAGAGTTACACATAACGACACAAAATGCAACAATGTGCTTTTTGACAGGGTGACAAAACAACCTATTGTTGTAATTGACCTTGATACTATTATGCCCGGCATGTCGATGTATGATTTTGGTGATGCTGTTCGTTTTATTTGCAATACCTCTGTTGAGGATGGGCCGTATGTATCTATGGTTTCTTTTGACAGTGAAAAGTTTGCGGCTTTTGCAAAGGGCTTTATTTCAGAAACGCATAAATTACTTCAGCCGATTGAAATTGACAATCTTGTAAAAGCAACGTTTTCCATTACTATTGAACTTGCTTCAAGATTTTTGGATGATTATATTACCGGTGATAAATATTTCAGATGTAATTATCCTAAACACAATCTCGTTCGCACTCGTTGTCAGTTGCAACTTGCAAAGGATATTGAACGCAAGTGGGACGAACTTGAGCAAATTATTAAAGATATTATCAAAGATTTAGAAGCATAATTACTATTTGAAAAGGAGAATTCTGTATGGCAAAGGATATTACTTTGGTTGTAATGGCTGCCGGTATGGGCAGTCGCTTTGGCGGGCTTAAACAAATTGAGCCAATTGGCCCAAATAATGAAGTTATTCTTGACTTTTCGGCTTACGATGCAATTAAAGCGGGTTTTACAAAAATTGTTTTTGTAATTAAACACGAAATAGAAGCCGATTTTAAAAAATTTGTTGGTGACCGCATTTCGAAAAAGGTTAAGGTTGAATATGCTTTTCAAGAAGTTGCAAACTTGCCCGAAGGGTTTACTTGTCCTGCTGACCGCGTAAAACCGTGGGGAACAGCACAGGCAGTTTTGGCTTGTAAGGATATAGTTAAAGAACCTTTTGCAGTTATAAATGCCGACGATTTTTATGGCAGGGGTGCTTTCCAAAAAATTGCCGACTTTTTAAGGGAAGACAGCAACGATTATGCAATGGTTGGTTTTAGGTTAGTTAATACTTTAACCGAAAACGGCCACGTTTCGCGTGGTATTTGCGAAATTGAAAACGGTATCTTAACATCAGTTACCGAAAGAACAAAAATTATGGACTGCAAATTCACCGAAGATGACGGAAAAACTTGGGAACCCCTTTCACCCGATAGTGTGGTTTCAATGAATCTTTGGGGCTTTAAGCCCGACTTGTTTTCTTATATTGAAGATGGCTTTAAAGCGTTTTTACAAGAAAAAATCAATGTTCCAAAATCAGAGTATTACCTTCCAAGCGTAGTTTCTTCTCTTATTGAAAATGGTGAGAAGCAGGTTCGCGTTTTGGTGGCAGAGGATAAATGGTACGGTGTTACCTACAAGGAAGATAAAGAGATGGTTGTAACCGCTATTTGTGATATGATGAATAACGGACTATATAACGGTATATAATTTTTAAGAGGTGTATTTTTATGAATTTTATCAAAGTGGAAAATTATGACATTTTAAGCGAAAAAGCAGCCGAAATTATTGCAAATGTAATTAAGGCAAAGCCCGACTGTGTTATCGGTTTGGCAACCGGTTCTTCACCCGTTGGCGCATACAAAAAGCTTATCGAAAAGAACAAAAACGGTGAGCTTGATTTTGCAAAGGTTACCTCAATAAACCTTGATGAATATGAAGGTCTTGATGGTGAACATGACCAAAGCTACCGTTACTTTATGAACGATAACCTTTTTAACCACATAAATATTGACAAAGCCAATACTTTTGTGCCAAACGGTAAGGCAAATGATATTTCTGCTGAATGTAAGGCATACGATGACCGCATTTACGAAATGGGAATCGATATCCAGCTTTTAGGTATTGGTGTGGACGGTCACATCGGCTTTAACGAACCTGATAAGTTCTTTACTAAAGAAACTCATCGCGTTGTTTTGGACGAGTCTACCATTGTTGCTAATGCACGTTTCTTTGAAAGTGCGAATGATGTTCCCAAAACCGCAATCACAATGGGTATGGGCGGTATTATGTCGGCTAAAAAGGTTTTATTGGTTGCAAACGGTGCAAACAAGAAAGAAATTGTTGAAAAGGCATTCTTTGGCCCAATCACACCTGAAGTGCCCGCTTCAATTCTTCAATTACACAATGATGTAACTGTGATTTACAGCGAAAATTAAAAACAGGGGATAGTTAAAATGAGCTTGAAGTCAAAAGGTAAAGGATTTATAACAGAATTTCGTGATTTTATAATGCGCGGCAATGTCATTGATATGGCAGTCGGTGTTATTGTTGCAACTGCATTTGGTAAAATCACCACAAGTCTTGTAAACGATGTAATTATGCCTTTTATTGGTTGGCTTATCGGCGATATTGATTTAAGTCAAGTTAATATCACCTTGGTTGAAGAGGTTGTAGATGCTACAACTAAAGAGGTTTTAGAGCCAGCAGTTGTAATTGGCATTGGCACATTGCTTGTTACAATCATTGACTTCCTTATTATTGCTTTTATTGTATTTTTAATTATTAAAATTATGGCTAAAGCCAAAGCATTGGCAGAATCAAAGAAAAAGGAAGAGGAAGCTGTAGCAGAAGAAGAGCCCAAAGCCCCCACCACCGAAGAACTTTTAACCGAAATTCTTGCTGAAATTAAAAAAGACAAGAAATAATATATAAAAGCCACACGCTTTTGAGTGTGGCTTTGTTTTTGTAAAATGCAGTTGCTAATTCTTACAAATATGTATTTGTTATAATATACTTTTAAAAAGGAGTGCTGTGATGAATAATAGTTTAAAATATCCGGTTTTGCTTGTGCACGGTATGGGCTTTCGGGATAATAAAATTATAAATTATTGGGGCAGAATTCCTAAAACTCTTAAAGAAATGGGTTGCGATATTTATTACGGGTATCAGGACAGTAATGCTGATATTAGAACAAACGGTGAACATATTGCTAAAAGAATAGAAGAAATTTTAGCGAAAACGGGTGCTGAAAAAATCAATATAATCGCACATTCAAAGGGTGGACTTGACAGTAGATATGCTATTTCTACGCTTGGACTGGGTGAAAGGGTTGCATCCCTTACAACTCTATCGACACCACATAATGGTTCTAAAACGGTTGATTTTTTTATGAAATTTCCCGATGCTTTGGTTAAAATTGTTGCCTTTTTTACAGATGTTTGGTTTCGTGTTTTGGGTGATAAAAATCCAAACACTTATGCCGTCTTTCATTGCTTTACAACTGAAGGTGCAACTGAATTTAATAATGTCACACCCGATTATGACGGGGTGTATTATCAAAGCTATGCCTTTGTGATGAAAAACCCGTTTAGTGATATTTTAATGTGTCTTCAAAACCTTTTTGTCAGTATGTTTGAGGGACAAAATGACGGCCTTCTAACACCCGAAGCAGTCAAATGGGGGAATTTTAAGGGCATTTATTCGGGTGTTGGTAGCCGGGGTATTTCCCATTGTGATGAAATAGATATGCGCCGCCGCAGATTTTCAAATAAGAGCGGGGAAGGCGTTTCGGATATTGTTAATCTTTACCGCGAAATTATTATCGATTTAACAAAACTTGGGTTTTGAAAAGGTGTTAAATGAATAAAAAATTTGATAGATTCGAACTTTATAATTTGCTTTTAAAAATTCCCAAAGGCAAGGTTATAACTTACGGTCAGGCAGCGGCTTTACTCGGTAATAAAGGATGGGCGAGGGCTGTCGGTAATGCGCTTCACCGTAATCCCGACGGTGAAAAATACCCTTGCTATAAGGTGGTGCACGGTGATGGCTCACTTTGTCATGCGTTTGTTTTTGGCGGCGCTGGTGAGCAACAACGCCGCTTGGAAGCCGAGGGAATAGAGGTTGTAAACAATAAAGTTAATCTTAAAAAGTATGGCATATTTTAAAACGTTATAATTAAAATAACCGCTGAAGCATTAAACTTCGGCGGTTGAATTTTTATTTATCAAAAGATACGGGTTTTGTTTCGCCTGTTGCAAATGCATTGGGATCCGGGTCTGACATTGAAAAATATATTAAAACACCCCTTGCAAATGAGTTGTTTCATTTATAAGGGATGTTTTACTTTTTATTAACTAAACTGAGAATGATAAAGCGAATAATAAAATCCTTTCTGTTTTATGAGCTCTTGGTGGTTGCCTTGCTCAATAATAGCTCCATCTTTAACAACTAAAATAGTATCAGCATTTTGAATAGTTGAAAGGCGGTGGGCAATTACAAAGCAGGTTTTGTCTTTCATAAGCGCGGTCATAGCGTTTTGAATTTGTATTTCAGTGCGGGAGTCAACATTTGAAGTTGCCTCGTCCAAAATTAAAATAGGCGCTTTTGAAAGAAATGCACGTGCTATGGTTATAAGTTGCTTTTGACCTTTGGATATATTAACGTCGTCATCCGAAAGGATTGTATTATATCCGTTTGGCAAACTTTTGATATATGAATCAATCTTTGACGATTTTGCTGCCGCATATACCTCTTCGGGCGTTGCATCTTCGCGTCCGTAAACAATATTATCATAAATACTGCCGCAGAAAAGCCAAGTATCTTGAAGCACCATATTAAAAGCAAGTCGCAAGTCGGAACGCTTGATATTTATAGATGGTGTGCCATCTATTAGTATTTCACCGCTTTGTTGGTCGTAAAAGCGCATTAAAAGATTGATAATAGTGGTTTTGCCTGCGCCTGTTGGCCCTACAATGGCCACGGTTTGTCCTTTTTTAGCTTTTACAGTTACATTTTTAAGAATTGTTTTGTCGGGAGTATAACCAAAAGTTACATTGTCAAGAGTGACATTGCCATCAACCTTCTTTAGTTCTTTGGCATCAATCATATCAACCTTTTCGGGTTCTTCATCAAGGATAGCGAATACGCGTTCCGCCGCCGAAAAAGCCGACTGAATTTCGTGAAGTATGTTGGAAAATTCGTTAATTGGACCTGCAAATTTTCTTGAATACTGCACGAACTGTGCAACACCACCAAGGGTAATAAAGAAAGCAGAGGCGGCAAGTATTGTTCCGTTTTGGGAATACATATACAGTATTCCGCCTATTACTGCCACAAGTGTAAGCGAAATGTTGTTTATAAGGTTTATTGTGGGGTAAAGCAAAGCGGCGTTATATTCGGCTTTATAATAAGCGTCCATTGCTTCGTCGTTTATTTTATTAAAACGAGAGGAGATTATGTCCTGTCTCCCGTAAGCCGAAATAGTGCGCGAACCGGTAAGCATTTCTTCTGCAAAGCCGTTAAGTTCACCATATTTTTTGGCGCGTTTTCTAAAAAGCGGACGCACTCTTTTTGAACGATATCGTGTAAAAAGCAAAGAAACGGGAACAGTTAGTGCAAATATAAGTATCATCGGTTTTGATATTTGCCACATAAATATCAGCGAGCCGACAACGGTATAAGCACTTGTTAGTATTTGTACAAGGTCGTGCGAAAGGGTGCTGTTTATTGTGTCAATATCATAAGATAAATGGCTTATAATATCGCCTGTTGCGTGGGTGTCAAAATAACTTACAGGCAGTGTTGTAAGTTTTTCAAACACCTGCTTTCGCATTTTATAGATTATTCTTTGACTTAAATTAAGCATAGTTACCGACAAAACGTATGATAGTAAAGCCGATATAACATAGCAACCAAGCATATAAATTATGTTCTGCCAAACCAAAGGAAAATTAACACCGCTTTCAAGTTCAATAGCGTCAATTGCTGCACCTGAAAAACGCGGTCCCAAAAGGGAAAGTTGGTTTGAACCAAGGGTTAAAACAAGGGCGAGAATAAACAAAGGCCATTGCTGTAAAACATATTTGCTAAGTCGCAAAAATATGCCTTTTTTGTTTTTTGGTTTTGTGTTTTTGTTATTCAAGAAAAGCACCTCCCATTTGAGAATCGCTAATCTCTTTATATTCTTGGCAGTTTATCATTAAATCATCGTGCTTGCCGCAACCGATAATAGCGCCGTTTTCTATAACTAAAATAAGGTCACAATTTTTAACCGAACTTACTCTTTGTGCAACAGTTATTACTGTCGAATTTGGAATATCGCGCGAAAGGGAAGAACGTAAATTCGCATCGGTTTTATAATCAAGTGCTGAAGATGAATCATCAAGTATTAAAATTTCGGGGTGTCCAGCTATTGCGCGGGAAATGAGTAATCGCTGACGCTGACCGCCCGAAAGATTGGTGCCGCCCGTTGTAACGGCGTGAGAAAATCCATCTGAAAACGATGATATAAATTCGTGCGCTTGTGCGGTAATTGTGGCGTTTACAATATCTTCATTTGAAATGTAACGCCCAAAGCGAATATTTTCTTCTATCGTATCGGCATAGATGAAATCATTTTGAAATACCACACCAAACATCGAAGTTAGTGCATCTCGGCTGTATGAACGAATATCCTTGCCGTTTATACGAATAATGCCCGAATTTGCATCGTAAAAGCGCATAAGCAAGCGCAAAATGGTAGATTTTCCGCTGCCTGTAGCACCAATAATGCCAAGTGTTTGACCTTTTTTAAGGCAAAACGAAATGTTTTTAATATCGTTTTCTTTGCCTAAATACGAAAAACTTACATCTTCGAAGCAAATATGATATTCATTATCACCCTTGCCGTCATCTTCAATTACTTTAAATTCGTTTTCTTGTTGCAAAATGCTTGAAATTCGATTTGCCGAAGCAGCACATTTGGTGTACATAACAAACATACGGGAAAGTGACATCATTGCCATTGAAATAAGTGTAAAATACTGCATAAACGCAATAACGGTTTCAGGTGTTGACAAGCTTCCCGTAACACGGTGCGCACCTATTGCAACAACCGCCACAGAACCCATGTTCATAAAAA
>JAZSNW010000101.1:0-9861 GCA_045536615.1 Acutalibacteraceae bacterium
ACACAGTCAGGTTCGCCCACGCCGTGGAAAGCACCCGCCATAAAGGGATTATCCTCAACAGCGTTGCAAAATACAACAAGCTTTGCACAACCTATACATTCACGGTCGGCAGTGATTTCGGCAGTTTCACGCACAATTTCACCCATAAGTTTTACGGCATCCATATTTATACCCGCTTTTGTCGAGCCAATGTTAACGCTTGAACAAATATTATTTGTTTCACTAAGGGCACGGGGAATAGAACGGATAAGCTCCTCATCGCCTGCGGCGAAGCCCTTGTGAACAAGGGCTGAATACCCGCCGATAAAGTTAACGCCTGTTGAATCGGCAGCGCGTTGCAATGTTTTTGCATATAAAACGGGGTCGCCGCCTGATGCAGCAACGAGCATTGAAATGGGTGTTACCGAAATGCGTTTGTTTATAATTGGAATACCATATTCTTTTTCAATATCTTCGCCCGTTTTCACAAGATTACCTGCAAGACGAGTGATTTTTTCATAAACCTTTTGGCAAGACTTTTCAATGTCGCTGTCGCAACAGTCGAGAAGTGAAATGCCCATAGTTATGGTGCGTATGTCAAGGTTTTCTTCGGAAATCATATTTATGGTTTCCATTATGTCATTGATATTTATCATTTGCTACCCCTTATATTCTGTGCATAGAATTGAAAACATCTTCGTGCATAACACGAATATCAAGATTGTTTTCTTTGCCAAGTGACTTCATTTTATCCGAAAAATCAGCAAAAGAACAATTAAGGTCACTAATTTCGGTAAGCATAACCATTACAAACATATCTTGTAATACAGACTGTGTAATGTCAATGATATTTACATTGTGGTTGCTGCAAATAGTGCTAACCTTTGCAATAATACCAACTGAATCTTTACCGATAACTGAAACAACGGTTTTCATACAATCATCCCTTTAATTTGTAATTATAGATATTTTAACATAATGAAAAATAAATTTCAATTTATTTTTTAAAATAATTCTTTTAATATATATTGACAAAATCGGCTTTATGGTATACAATATGTTGTGCTAAGTACACTACTGACGGATATTGTGGATCACCACAGGGGAATGTGCTATATATTGTGCCGACCGTCTGGGCGATTCAGTAAATTTTCTGCTGAATTGCTTTTTTTATGGAGGAATTTTAAAATTATGATTAGCGAAAAATGGAATGGCTTTAAGCCGGGCGTATGGCAAGATGAAATTAACGTTAGGGATTTTATTCAGCAAAACTATACCGAATATTTAGGAAATGAAGAGTTTTTGTCGGGCGCAACCGAAAGAACAAACGAGCTTATGAAAAAGCTTAACGAACTTTTTAAGGTTGAGCGTCAGTTCGGCGGTGTTTTCGATATTGACACACAAACTGTTTCTTCTCTTACTGCATATCCCGCAGGTTATTTAGATAAAGAAAATGAAATTATTGTCGGTTTGCAAACAAATCGTCCGCTTCGTCGTGGTATAAATCCCTTTGGTGGTATGCGTATGGCGCGTCAAGCTTGCGCGGCTTACGGCTATAAGGTTTCGGATAAAATTGAAAACGAATTCCAATATCGTACCACCCACAACGAAGGTGTTTTCCGCGCATATACAAAGGAAATGCGCGATGCTCGTCATTGTCATGTTATAACCGGTCTTCCCGATGCTTACGGTCGCGGAAGAATTATTGGCGACTATCGCCGTGTTGCACTTTACGGTGTTGATAAGTTAATTGAAGAAAAGCGTAAAGATAAATTAGAGTTGGAAACAAAGGATTTCAAAACCGAACAAATCCGTTTAGGTGAAGAATTATACCAACAAATTCGCTTTTTAGAATATATGAAAGAAATGGCAATGATTTACGGCTATGATATAAGCGGTCCTGCTTCTGATACACGCGAGGCGGTACAATGGACATATTTTGCCTATCTTGCTGCTATTAAGGAACAAAACGGTGCCGCAATGTCGCTTGGCCGTGTTTCAACCTTCTTTGATATTTATATCGAACGTGACCTTAAAAACGGCACTCTTACCGAGGAAGGCGCACAGGAAATTATTGACGATTTTGTAATGAAACTTCGTATGGCGCGTCATCTTCGCACACCCGAATATAACGAACTTTTCGGTGGTGACCCAATGTGGATTACCGAAGCGGTAGGCGGTATGGGTGAAGACGGCAGAACTCTGGTTACTAAAAGCAGCTTCCGTATATTAAACACCTTGTATAATTTGGGTTCATCGCCTGAACCTAACCTTACTGTGCTTTGGTCAACCGCTTTACCCGAAGGATTTAAGCGCTTTTGCGCCAAGGTTTCGGTTGATACTGATTCTATTCAGTATGAAAATGATGATATAATGCGCCCAATTTATGGGGATGATTATGCTATTGCGTGCTGTGTTTCGGCAATGCGCGTTGGCAAGCAAATGCAATTCTTTGGCGCAAGATGCAACTTGCCAAAACTTTTGCTTATTGCTTTAAACGGTGGTTATGACACAACAAGTGAATGTGAAATTGGCCCACAAGATGATGTTATTGTTGATGACGTTTTAGATTATGAAAAAGTTGTTGCCCGTTTTGATGAATATCTTAAATGGCTTTCAAAACTTTATGTTAATACCATGAACGTAATTCACTATATGCATGATAAATATGCTTATGAAAAGTCACAAATGGCTTTGCACGACACTGATGTTGAACGCTTAATGGCATTTGGTGTTGCGGGTCTTTCGGTTATTGCCGACTCTTTAAGTGCAATTAAATATGCAAAGGTTATGCCGGTAAGAAACGAAAAAGGATATATTGTTGACTTTAATATTGAAAACAATTTTCCAAAATTCGGCAACGAAGATGACAGGGTTGACTTAATTGCAAAGGAAATCACCCACAAAACTATTACCGAACTTCGCAAAACCCCAACTTATCGCAATGCAATTCATACACTTTCGGTGCTTACAATTACTTCAAACGTTATGTACGGTAAAAACACAGGTGCAACACCCGACGGCAGAAAAGCAGGCGAGGCATTTGCCCCCGGTGCTAACCCAATGCACAACCGCGAAGAAAACGGTGCGTTGGCATCTCTTAATTCGATTACCAAATTAAGTTATGATGACTGCCGCGACGGTATTTCTAATACATTTTCTATTACACCTCAAACACTTGGACGTGAAAAAGAAGAAAGAATTGGCAACTTGGTTACGATTCTTGACGGCTATTTTGCAAAGAAGGCACACCACATAAATGTAAATGTGCTTAACCGTGAAACCCTTATTGAAGCTTATAACAACCCCGAAGCTTATCCAAATCTTACTATTCGTGTTTCGGGTTATGCAGTTAACTTCCACAAACTTTCACGTGAACAGCAAAAAGAGGTTATAAGCCGTACCTTCCACGAGGTAATGTAATGACAAGCGGCTTCGTAAGTTCAATTCAAACCCTCGGCACACTTGATGGGCCGGGGGTAAGATTTGTGGTATTTTTTCAGGGGTGCCCGCTTCGGTGCGGTTATTGTCACAACCCTGAAACCCAAAATTTAAACGGCGGTGAAAAATATTTTGCCGAAGAAATTGTAAGCAAGGTGCTTCGGTTTAAAGAATATTTTGGGCAAAATGGCGGAATAACACTTTCGGGTGGCGAACCGCTTTTACAGCCCGAATTTGCGGCAGAAATTTTTGAAAGGTGTAAACAAAACGGTATAAACACCTGCCTTGATACAAGCGGCTGCATTATAAACGAAAATGTGGAAAAGCTTATTGATTTAAGCGATTATATAATGCTTGACATTAAGTTTACAAACGATAGCGATTATTTTAAATATGTCGGTTGCCAACTTTCAAAACCGCTTGAATTTTTAGAAATTTTAAACCACAAAAACAAGGCGGTCAGAATTAGGCAGGTTATTGTGCCAACACTTAACGATAATGATGAAAATCTTAAAAAGTTATGTGAAATTGTTAAAAATAACCCGTGCATTGAATCGGTTGAGCTTTTACCCTTTAAAAAAATTTGCAAAACAAAGTATGATGCTTTAAATATCCCGTTTTTGTTCGATATTTATGAGTCGGCAGGGGATATAAGTCACTTACAGCAAAAACTAAATGATATGATAAAAAAAGAAACCACCTGAAAATTCGGGTGGTTTCGTTTATATAAAGGGGAAAATCGGTTATTCAAAGGACAAAAACATTTTTGCCGCCGATATGCAGGATATCCTGAAATGCCCCCTGCAATATACTATGCAAAATTATGCTTTGGGTGACTTTCTGATGAAAAGAATACCTAAGGTGTCAGCACCGCAGTGTGAAGAAATGGTACAACCTGCACGGTTAACAATAATTTCTTTAAAGTTGGCAGTAGCTTTAACTTGTTCGTAAACGGCATTAACAATTTCATCGCTGCAACCAGCGTGTGTTACAAAAATGCGGGTTAAATCAATGCTTTGGGTATCGGCAAGGCGTTCTGCAACATATTGCTTTAATACTTCACCGTATTTGCCACGATATTTTTTGCTAACATCCATTTTACCGTTTGTAACATCAATGCAGGGCTTTAATTTTAAAAGGTTTGCGCCAAGCATTGCAACAGCCGAGCATCTGCCACCCTTGTGTAAATATTCAAGGTTATCAATTACAAAGGAAGCGTCAGAGCATTTTGTAAGCTCGGTTGCTTTTTCTACAATTTCTTCAGCGGGCATACCACTTTGCGCCATTTCTACAGCCGCCAAAACAATAAGACCAATACCGCTTGAAAGGTTGCGAGAATCGATTATATGAACATTTTCAAATTCGCTTGCGGCGATAAGTGCATTGTTGTAGGTGGAGGACATTTCAGAAGAAATGGGGAAGTGGATAATGGTTTTGCCTTCGTTTACAATGGGGGTAAAGAAGTCGATAAAATCACCAACATTTGCAGCGGTGGTTTTTGGTAATTCGCCTGTTTTTGCGTGGTGGGCATAAACCTCATCAGGTGTAATATCAACACCGTCTAAATAGGTTTTATCACCCAAGGTTACGCCAAGCGGAATAACCGGAATATTATATTTTTCACATATTTCGCGTGGCAAGTCGGCGGTAGAATCACATGTAATAATTATATTAGACATAAAAAACCTCCAAATAGATCATGACATTATTATACCATAAAATTTCATTTTTTCAACTTTTAAATTTTAGACAGTAATTGTAAGAAAAAATTCCCGAAATTTGTAATAATTTGTAATAGCATTATTATATTTTATTTGATATAATCATATTATGAACTTTGGGAGATGAAATTTTGAAAAAATATGTTAAAACACCGCTGTTTTTAATTTTGGTGTCAATATTATCGGTTTTGCTTATTGCAGTTGGCACTTTTTCGGTTGTTATGACTGTTCAAAACGCAAAACTTGAAAAAAAGGTTGACGATGCAATTTTAAATATGCAAGAAAAAGTCGACTTATATGAGCAAATAAGTAAAAAGAATGAAGAACTTGTTACTCAAAACAATAAACTTCAATCCGAACTTAATAATTTGAAAGAAAACATAGCAAATCTTGAAAAACAGGTTAAAGACCAAAAAAATCTTTTAGATAACGTAAATAAGAAGAAATTAATTCAAGCCGAGGCCGTTTTGGCAACACAAAATTCGCCACAGCCAACTGTCGCCCCTAAAAACAAGGTTTGCTATTTAACCTTTGACGACGGTCCATCTGACAGAACGCTTGAAATTTTAGATATTTTAGATAAATATAATGCAAAGGCAACATTTTTTGTTGTGGGCAGCTCGAAGCTTCAGTATTTGCCCAAAATTGTTGAAAAGGGACATACAATAGGTCTTCATTCAAACACCCACAAATATCAAACAATTTATAAAAGCACCGATGCTTATTTTAAAGATTTAAACGCCTTGTCTGATAAAGTTTTTAATGCAACAGGCATACGCTCAAAAGTTATTCGTTTCCCCGGTGGCGGCAGTAACAAGGTTTCTAAAAGCATCTGTAAAGGCATTATGACACGCCTTACAAATCAGGTTAGAATTAAGGGCTATGCTTATTTTGACTGGAATGTTGATTCGGGCGATGCCGCCAGCAAGGGTGTAACCGCCAAAAGCATTACTGATAATGTTTTAAACGCAGCTGCCAAAAAGGATTCTATTTGTGTTTTAATGCACGATATAAGCAGTAAAAAAGCCACGGTTGAGGCATTGCCCCAAATTTTAGAGGGGCTTAAAAAGATGGGATACACCTTTGAGCCACTAACCGAAAAAAGTTATGGCTATTGCCACAAGGTAAACAACTAATTTCTTGACATAATCGTATTATTTATTTAAAATGAAATTCAGGTGATAAGGTGACCTGTATTTTAAGTTTTACTTATCGCCGTATCCGTTTGGATGCGGCGTTTCTTTTAAGGTGGCGTGAAAATGAAAATTAAAGCAAATGCAAAAATAAATTTGTCTTTATCCATTTGCGGTAAAAGGGACGACGGTTATCATTTAATTGATACAGTTATGCATTCAATTGGGCTTTATGACACTGTTTTTATAGAAAAGGCCGATACCATTTCGGTAATATGTGGTGATATGCTGCAGGAAGATAATATTGCGTTTAAAGCGGCAAAATTATTTTTTGAAAAAACGGGTATTTCGGGCGGTTGTGATATTAAAATTATAAAAAATATTCCGTTAAGTGCAGGACTTGGCGGCGGCAGTGCTGATGCTGCGGCGGTGCTTGTGGGACTTAATAAATTATATAACGCAGGGCTTTCTTATGAAAATCTTTGCGATTTGGCGGTAAAGCTTGGCGCCGATGTGCCCTTTTTTATAAAAGGCGGATGTATGCGAAGTGAAGGTATTGGCGAAATATTGACCCCCAAAAAACCGCTTGAAAAAGGTTATATTTTACTTGTAAAGGCCGAAACAAAGCCCTCGACCGCCGAAATGTATAAACAAATAGACTGTAAAGAAACTGTTTTGGCGGATAATGACGCGGTGCTATCGGCAATAAGCGAAAATGATTTAGAAAACCTTTCAAAAAACCTTTGTAATTCGTTTCAAATATTGTGGGAAGACAGTTTCGTAAAGCAGGAACTTTTAAAAACAAATGCAAAGGCGGTTGCCCTTACTGGAAGCGGCCCTACCTGGTTTGGAATTTATGAAACTTTTGAAGATGCAAAATTGGCTGAAAGTTTATTAAAAGAAAAAAATATTCCTTGCTATCTATGTATTCCAAAAACCAATTCTTTAGAATTTGAATAAAATTTAAATTTCCTGTCAATTATTTTCACATAACTTGACAAGGAGATTTTTAAAAATGAAAAAAAGAATAGAGTTATCAGTTGCTTTTGGTCTAATTTGTGCGTTGCTTTTGTCGGTTTCGCATTTTAATGCGGCCTGTGATGATTTAAGGCAAAATGTTTTGCGGTTACATATTATCGCAAATTCGGACAGTGATGCCGACCAAAATTTAAAATTAAAAATCAGAGATGAAATTTTAAATGAAACGGGCGATTTATTTTTAAATTGCAACGATTTAGAAATTGCCGAAGAAACAGTAAAACAAAATCTTGATTTGTTCAACAAAATTGCTAACAAAGTTATAAAAGAAAACGGTTTTAATTATACCGCAACTGCATCATTTGGTAAAAGTGATTTTTCTACCCGTTATTATGATGATTTCACACTTCCCGCGGGGGAATATAATTCCCTTATTATCACCTTGGGTGAGGGTGGCGGTAAAAATTGGTGGTGTGTTGTTTACCCAACAGTTTGCATTTCTGCCGCAACAAAGGGCGATTTAAAGGATAGTGTAAAGTCACAATCGGCCCAAATTGCAAAGGGTGGTAAACGGTATGTAATGCGCTTTAAAACGGTTGAAATTTACGAAAAAATAAAAAATTATATAAATCGTTAAAAAACACTTGCATTTTAAATTATTTTGTGCTATTATAATTTGGCTATCGTTATGGAAGGGAGTGACCAAGATGAAACAAGGAATTCATCCTGAGTATGAAAAGGTAACAGTTAAGTGCGCTTGTGGTGCTGAGTTTGAAACTCGTTCTACTAAAAAGGACATCCGTTTGGATATTTGCTCTAAATGTCATCCGTTTTTTACCGGTAAGCAAAAATTGGTAGATACCGGCGGACGCGTTGATAGATTTAACAAGCGTTTCAACATTAATAAATAATTTACCTTTATTTCCGCAACTGCCTAAACAGGCGGCTGCGGATTTTTCTTTTAAGGCAGGTGTTAATTTTGAACTTTCAAACCGTTTTTAAGCAAAATGAAACCGAATATGTTGAAAAGCGTTCCCGCTTTATTTCAACCCTTCGCCATTGCGAAACCGAAGCCGAGGCGAACGATTTTGTAAAAGAAATGAAGTCTAAATATTGGGACGCAACACATAATGTTTATGCCTATTCGGTGGAGGGCGGCCGTATGTGCCGTTTTTCGGATGATGGAGAGCCGCATGGTACTGCTGGCAAACCAATGCTTGACTGTATACAGGGCAGTGGAATTACAAATATTGCGGTGGTTGTTACCCGTTATTTTGGTGGTATTTTATTGGGCACGGGCGGTTTGGTGCGCGCATATTCAAAGGCAACACAGGATGTTTTGCAGTCGGCCGAAGTTTATATAATGCTGTCGGGCGTTAGCTGTGAAATTGTTTGCGAATATGCTGATTTAACAACACTTCAAAAGCTTATTATAGATAGTGACGGCGAAATTAAGGATACCGAATATACCGATAAAATTACCATTAAGTTTGTTTTGAAAGAAGAATTTTTTGAAAGTTTTAAAGAAAAACTGCGTGAAACCTTTTCCGCACGCCTTGTTTTAGAGGAAAAAGAGAAAATTTTATTGCCTTTTTTAAAAAAATAAAGGAATTTGAGATTTTTTTGCTAATATTACTATATAGGAGGCGAATAATGTGGAATGTGTAAGAATTATAACCGAAAACAATGAAAAGCAAATGCTGTCACAATATGCCACTTTAAGTGCTAATACACAGGGCAGAAAAAGGGAAGAGGAAAAGTGTAATCTTCGAACTGATTTTCAGCGTGACAGGGACAGAATTATCCATTCAAAAGCATTTAGGCGGTTAAAACATAAAACACAGGTGTTTTTATCCCCTGAATCTGACCATTACCGCACTCGCTTAACTCATACATTAGAAGTTTCGCAAATAGCAAGGACACTTGCTCGTGCTTTGCGCCTTAATGAAGATTTAACCGAAGCCATCGCTCTCGGTCACGATTTAGGGCACACACCTTTTGGCCATGCAGGTGAAAGGGCACTTAATGACATAATGCCTTTTGACTTTACCCACTTTGACCAAAGTGTTCGCGTTTGCGAGGTGCTTGAAAAAGAAGGCAAAGGTCTTAATCTTACTGCCGAAGTTTTGGATGGCATAAAGCACCACACACGTGGCGAATGGGCACACACATTAGAAGGCAAATTGGTGCGTTTTGCTGACCGAATTGCTT
Organism: Acutalibacteraceae bacterium; assembly: GCA_045536615.1. Taxonomy (GTDB): domain Bacteria; phylum Bacillota; class Clostridia; order Oscillospirales; family Acutalibacteraceae; genus UBA737. The sequence continues at coordinate 9,464 of JAZSNW010000101.1, forward strand.
ACATAAACCACGACATTGATGATGCTGTGCGTGCAGGGGTTATTTCTAATGAAGACATACCAAAAGAAATTCGTGATAATTTGGGACACACCAAAACACAGCGTATAACCACACTTTTAAATTCGGTGGTTGAAAACAGCAAGGATGATATTGCAATGGATGAAGGTATCTTTAAGCATTATGATGACTTGCACGAATTTTTATATAAGAATGTTTATTTAAACCCCGCCGCCAAAGCCGAAGAAAGCAAGGTTTTAGGCATAGTTGAGGGTATTTATAAAGATTTACTTTTGCACCCGCAAAAAATGGGTGAGGAATATCAAAGAATTATTGAAACCGACGGACTTGACCGCGCAATATGTGACTATATCGCAGGTATGACCGACCATTATGCCGTT
>JAZSNW010000082.1:0-9212 GCA_045536615.1 Acutalibacteraceae bacterium
AAACGGATTGAAGACACTGCAAATTCGCGGAAGAGAACGATAAAGGTGATCGCAACAATATGCCAAGCGTATTTTGTTCCACCATAGATATACATAAAGCCAAGATAAGCCGAGGTGGTGAGCATTTTATCGGCCAGGGGGTCCATAAACTTACCGAAATCGGTCACCATATTGTTTCTTCTTGCCATTTTACCGTCGATATAGTCGGTCATAGATGCCGCCATAAACAAGATACAGGCAATCAAATAATTGTAGTCAAATTCGATAAGCATTACAGCCATAAAAACGGGGGTTGCTATCATTCTGGCTAAGGTTAATTTATTCGGTGTATTCATATTGCCAACTCTCCTAACAAATCGTAATCTAAACAGTCATTTATTTGTACCTTTACAAAGTCACCAATTATAAGCGGTCGGTCTGACATAAAGAAAATTTTTCCGTCCACCTCGGGCGCGTCACAAACGGTGCGACCAAAGTAGCATTTAATATAATCATCCCAGCCTTCGATTAAGGTTTCAATAACCGTTCCGATTTTTTCTTCGTTCTTTTCGCGCATTATGTCCATTTGCATTTCCATAATGTTTTCCGCACGAGAAACCTTGGTTTGTTCATCAATTTGTCCGTCCATTTGGGCGGCTATTGTATCCTCCTCGGGTGAATAGGCAAAACAACCAAGGCGATCAAATCGGGTGGCTTTCACAAATTCGCAAAGTTCCTCAAACTGTTCTTCACTTTCGGTTGGAAAACCTGTAATTAGGGTTGTCCTTAAAGTAATTTCGGGGATTTTGGCCCTTATTTTTTTAATAAGTGCTTCTAAATCTCGGCGACTGCCCTTGCGGTTCATTTTCTTTAAAATTTCAGCATTTGCGTGCTGAATTGGAATATCTAAATATTTCAAGAGCTTTTCTTCGTTTTTAATAGTGTCCAAAAGCTCATCATCTATTTTGTCGGGATAGGTATAAAGTGTGCGTATCCAATGAATACCGTCAATTTTGCAAAGTTCTTTTAAAAGTGACGAAAGCATTGGTTTGCCGTAAATATCACTACCGTAAGCGGTGGTGTCTTGGGCAACAACAATAAGTTCCCTAACACCGTTTTTGGCAAGTTCTTTGGCTTCGGTCACACAGTCTTCAATGGTGCGACTGCGCATTTTACCGCGAATTTTAGGTATTGCACAGTATGTACAACAGTTGTTGCAACCATCCGCTACCTTTAAATATGCACTATAAGGTACACCACCCAAAATTCGTTTTGCGTTTAAATCTAAATCACATTTATCACCAAAGGAATTTTCGCATTTACCTTCGATAGCATTTTTAACTATTTCAGCAATTTTACCGTTTGAGCCAATACCAACACAAACATCAACCTCGGGTATTTCTTCGGTTACATCGTTTTGATATCTTTCAGCCAAGCAACCAGTCACTATAAGCGCTTTTAATTTGCCTTCATCTTTATATTTTGCGGCTTCCAAAATGTTTTCAATGGCTTCGGCTTTGGCAGATTCAATAAAACCGCAAGTATTTATAATTATAGCGTCAGCATCGGCTTCGGCGGGAGTTAGCTCAAACCCTGCATTTTGCAAAGTATAGAGCATTTGCTCGGCATCGACCTGATTTTTGGGGCAACCAAGTGACACCATACTTACTTTATACATAAAAGTCCTCAATTTCTGTGTAATTTTTTAACACTTGCCTTACCGCACCATAGGAAAAGCCCTTGCGAATAAGCGCGGCAAAAACCTTTTCAGCACCATTTTCATTGGTCAGCTTTGTGTGGTATTTTTTATCAATTAACGCTTTTATTTGGCTTTCTTCGTCAACTTCTAAATCCTCTAAAACCTCTTTTGCAAGGTCAGAAGGCACACCTTTTTGAAAAAGTTTATTAAGCATTTCGCGTTTGGAAACATTATCTCTTAAAAGGCGGTCACGGTAATTTTCAGCAAAACGGCGGTCATCAATAAGGCCAACCTCTTGAAGCCGTGCAATAACCTGTGCCGATGCCTTTTGGTCAAAGCCCGCTTGACACAGCTTTTTGTAAAGCTCGTTTGAGGTGCGGTCCTTTCGGTCAAGATACCATACCGCGCGGGACTTTGCCCTTTGATACTGCGACTGAAAAACCAAATCGTTTAATTTTTCTTCGGTTAAATCGTCACCTTTTTTAAGGTAATGTTCACTTACAACATCATTATCAATTAAAACATCTTCACCATTTGATAAAGAAATTTTCGTTAAATGAAGCTTGTCTTTTTTAATGTCTAAAATTTGCATTAGTCATCAACTGCAATGTCAATATCGATTGATTTGCGTGGACGGGCAATCGGTTCGGTCGGCATAATTACATCTTCGTCATCGGCTTTTTCGGGGGCTGTAATATTTTTTGCAGCATCCGAAAGTTTTGCCATAATTTCGTTTTCGATTTTTTCGGCAAGTTCGGCATTGTCTTCGAAAAGTTTTTTGACATTATCTCGGCCTTGGCCTAAACGGGTTTCACCGTAATAGAACCACGCGCCCGACTTTTTAATAACGCCTGTGTCAACGCCTGCATCAACAATTTCACCTGTGTGGGAAATGCCTGTACCATACATAATATCAAATTCGGCAACCTTAAAGGGTGGTGCCACCTTATTTTTAACAATTTTTGCCTTGGTATGAACACCGATAATGTCGCTGCCGTCCTTTATCGGTTCGCCCTTTCTTACATCAATACGAACTGATGAATAGAATTTAAGCGCACGACCGCCTGTGGTAACTTCGGGGTTGCCGTACATAACACCAATTTTTTCACGAAGTTGGTTTATGAAAATTGCGGCACAGTTTGTTTTTGAAAGTGCACCGGTAAGTTTTCTTAACGCTTGTGACATAAGGCGAGCCAACTGACCAACGTGGTTGTCACCCATTTCACCTTCGATTTCGGCACGGGTAACCAAAGCCGCTACCGAGTCGATAACAATAATATCAATGGCGCCCGAACGAACTAACGCTTCGGCAATTTCAAGGGCTTGCTCGCCCGAATCGGGTTGAGAAACCAAAAGTGAATCAATATCAACACCTAAATTTGAAGCATAAACAGGGTCCAAAGCGTGTTCAACGTCAATAAATGCCGCAGTGCCACCTGCTTTTTGTGCTTCGGCAACACAGTGAAGCGCAACGGTGGTTTTACCCGATGATTCAGGACCGTAAATTTCAACAATACGGCCTTTTGGAATACCGCCTATACCAAGCGCAACGTCAAGTGTTAACGAACCGGTCTTAATATGTTCAACATTCATTCCGCTATTTTCGCCAAGACGCATTACAGCACCTTTACCAAATTGTTTTTCAATTTGGTCCATTGCGGTTTTTAGCGCTTTTTGTTTTTCTTCAGATTCAACTAATTTAACTGCGGTTTTTGTAGTAGTACTTTTTGCCACTTTAAATTCCTCCGTTTATTTTAATGCACAAACGACACGCTCGATGCCGTTATAATCTTTAATTTTTTTAATATCTTTAAAGCCGTTTTCTTTCAAAATGTCGGCAACAGTATTTGCCTGTTTAAAGCCAACCTCGAAAGCCATCATACCGCCCAATTTAAGTGAATTTTTATAATTTTTCACAATTTCGCGGTAGAAGTCAAGTCCGTCACCGTCACACAAAAGTGCGGTTTGGGGTTCAAACTTGGTTTCTTCATTCATATCAGAGATTTCACTTTGCGGTATATATGGTGGATTTGAAACGATTAGGTCATATTCTGCACCGTTTCCCACACCTTCGAATATATCACCCTGCAAAACACAGGTGTTATATGCATCATTTAGTTTAATGTTTTGGTCGATATATCTTGCCGCTTCATCATACTTTTCAACCATAACCACAGCAGAATCTGGATAATCTTTCGCAAGCGATATACCAATGCAACCGCTACCTGCACATAAATCCAAAATTTGTGGATTTTCGGTTTCCTTTAAAAATTCACTTGCGGTTTCAACCAAAACTTCGGTGTCGCTTCGTGGAATAAGCACCCCAACACCTACATTAAATTTATATTTGTAAAAACCCCACTGACCGATTATATACTGCAAAGGGTAATGAATTTCCCTTTGTCTTAAAATTGCCGTCAAGTTGTTTTCCTGAAATTCGGTTAAGGTGTTCATATAATTTGTCAAAATGTCATTATTTGAAAACCCTGTAATATGGCGGATAATTGCCTTTGCTTCAAAAACGCTATCCTGGATTCCCGCATTGCTTAAACGCTTTTTGGTGTTATTGTATGCCTCAAATATTGTCATTACAGCACCCCGTTCTGTCAACATCGGGAACCGAAGGTTCACACGCTTTAAGCGCCGCTATCGCAATTTCTATCATATCATCATCGGGCTCTTTTGTGGTGACGCGTTGCAACCACATACCCGGTGCTGAAATTATGCGGGTGATGATATTATCATACCTGCCGCAAAGTTTAAGCACTTCAAAACCGATACCGCAAGTTAATGGTATCATTAAAATTTTAGCTATTGTCCAAAGCCAAGAAATAGCATAAAGATTTGGGAACACAATTTGCAAAACAGTTGATAAAACAACGCTTATCAAAATCATTAAAATCATAAATGAGGTGCCACAGCGTGGATGGAAGCGCTTTTGCTTACGAACATTTTCAACATTAAGTTCCAAGCCCTTTTCATAGCAAAAAATTGTCTTATGCTCGGCCCCGTGGTACATATAAACACGCTTAATATCGTTCATAAGTGACACAAGCATTACATAACCTACAAAAATTGTCATTTTAATTGCTTGTTCAATTATTGACCTCAAAATTTTAGAGGTTATTTCGCCTTTTATAAGCCATTCAATACCGCTAACACAAAGACGTGGTAAATACATAAACAACACAACCGACAAAGCCACACCCAAAACACCGCCGACCGCCATTACCGCAGCCAACAGTTTGCTGTTGTCTTTTTTGGGGGCGTTTTTATCCTCTTCCTCATCAGCAAAGCCCGACTTTTCAGCCGAAATTGAAAGTGCCTTATAACCCTGTGTCATTGATTCGACAAAAGCAATAACACCGCGGATTATGGGAAGATTTAGAATTTTACATTTTTCTCTGATACTTTTTCCTTCTAAATAGGTTATATTAATGCTTTTGTCGGGGCACCTTACAGCAATAGCAGTTTTTTCAGGGCTTTTCATCATAATGCCTTCAATAAGTGCCTGCCCACCAATAGATGTATATTTATTAGCCATCGATTTCTCCTGTTTCTTGTGGTTTGTTTTGTTCTTCATAAAGGGGTAAAACAATAGTTACCGAAGTGCCGACATTTTCGGTACTTTCGATAAATAAAAGACCATTCATTTGCTTTATAATTTCATCAGCAACGGCAAGACCAATGCCCGAACCGCGAACGGTTTTGTTTGCTTTGTAAAACTTTTCTTTAACACGGTCAAGGTCTTGTGCGGGAATACCCACACCTGTGTCGGTAACGGTAATTCTAACACATGCCTCTTCTATATTGGCGCTTACCAAAACTTGACCTGCACCTTCGGTATATTTAACCGCATTATCAACAATGTTTATAAACACCTGCTTTAAGCGGTCACGGTCACCCATAACAATAAGTTCTTCATAAGGGTTTGTTAGCACAAGTTCAATTACTTGTTTTTTACAAAGTTCAGTATACATATCAACCGACTCGCTTAAAATTGTTGTAACATTTATCGGTTGCGATGTTAAAGAAAGTCGACCTGTTTCCATTCGTGAAAAGTCCAAAAGTTCTTCAACTAAATTTGACAAACGGTCAGATTCACTGAGCACTACATCTAAACCGCGGCGTACTAACTCTTCATCAGTACCAAGTGACATTTTCGCCGTTTCACCCCAACCACGAATTGCGGTTAAAGGTGTGCGAAGCTCGTGCGATACGGACGAAATAAAGTCGTTTTTCATATTCTGTGCCTGAGAAAGCTCTGACGCCATATAGTTGATAGTGTCGCAAAGTTCACCAATTTCATCGTTTTTGTTTATTTCAATTCGTGCATCAAAGTTGCCCATTGCAATAGTTCTTGCAATATTACTTACATCACGAATAGGTCTAACAATAGATTTAACAAAAAACAGTCCCGAAAAACAACTGAAAAGTAAAATAACAAAGCAAGCCAAAACAATAATAGCAATAACGCCGTAAATTGATTTATATGCCCCGCTCATTGAGGTGGACCAACGGTAGCTGCCAAGCAAATTTCCATCCCCGTCAAATATAGGGGTGGTGACCGCCATAATGGCTTCGCCATCTTTGGTTTGACCTTTAAAAAGTTGTGACTTTCCGCTTTTAATTGCGCTGTCATATTCGGGAATTTCGCTAACCTTTAAAGGAAAGCCGGTTGTAGTGGCAACTACCCTGCCGTTACTGTCGATAACCTGCACAGCAACCTTATCCTTATAGGTAAAGCCCTCAACCAATAAAATTGCGCTGTCGCCAAAGGTTTGTGGCGTTGCGGATTCGAGGGATGAAAATTCATAAGCATAATCATCGCCAAGTGACTGCATTTGCGAGGTGTAAAGCGCATTATACAAAGCCGAGAAGCCAATCGCCGCAGCGCAAATTACAACCGCAATAACTAAAAATATATTTAAAAACCACTTAAGCGTTATACTTTTAAATTTAATTTCTAAATTCATTTGGCTCCTCCTTTCTTTTTAATTATGCGTTTTTTAATGTGAATTCCACTTATAACCCATACCCCAAACGGTAACAAGTCGTGTTGGGATTGAAGGGTCATCCTCAACCTTCATACGAAGACGTCTTACATTAACGTCAACAATTTTTTCTTCGCCAAAATAGTTGCTTCCCCAAACCTTGTTTAAAATGTCGGTTCTGCCCAAAGCAACATCGGGGTTTGTGAAGAAATATTCGATCATTTGGAATTCAACCTGTGTAAGTTCAATGTTGTTGCCGTTTTTAAGAAGCGTACGCTTTCTTAAATTAAGGGTGAATTCGCCAAGTGTTATATCATCACTTACAGGTTGTACTTTTGGTGCATACATTTCAACCCTGCGATAAAGTGAATCAACACGTGCCAAAAGTTCAGTGGGGCTAAAGGGCTTTGTGATATAATCATCCGCCCCTTGCATAAGACCTGTGATTTTGTCCATTTCCTGTGTGCGGGCGGTAAGCATTATAATGCCAATGGTTTCACTTCTTTTGCGAAGCTCTTTACAAAGGGTAAAGCCATCCATACCCGGCATTGAAATATCCAAAAGGGCAATATCAAACCCTTCAATATCGTTATCATATATCTGAAGTGCTTCTTCTGCCGAACCCGCTTCAACAACGGTATAGCCAACACGTTTCAAGTTTATGGCCTCAAACTCGCGAATGGCGGCTTCATCTTCAACTATCATAATTCTTTTCATTATAACTAACCCCATTTCTCAAACAGTACAAACGCATCCTTAACATCGCTGTGTGTAATACCCATTTTTGTAATGGCATCATTTAGTCGATATGCGTAAACTGTGTTATTATCTCGTGCAATTTCGTTCATTTTAAGTTCTCTAAACTCACCTTTATCCCAAGCGCGCTTGTCAAAGGCACGAATACAAATTAAACTTTCGCCGACGGTAGCATCTTTTTTATTGTATAAATAAATTTCACGGATGCGGTTTTCGGTGTCCTTTAAAATGGCTATTTTATTTCGCCATTTAGTAGGGAGTGTGAAATAATATCCGTCTAAAAGATTTATCATTGATGTCATTTGCACCGTCAAATTTTCCCCGTCAAACGAACACCAATTTGTAAGGTAAAGTTTTTCGGCCAATTCGTCACTTGCAACAGCAGGAACATTTTCCTGCACGGGAATTTCCAAGGTGCCGTCGTTGTTTATATCGGTTACCGAATAACTTGAAGAACGAAGTGTAAGTATATTTTCACGTGTTTCAGCATCGAAAAGCGGGTTATAAATACCGCCGCGGTTTTCCACCAAAACTTCAGTAACGGCGCCCACTCCCTTAACCGCATCAATATACACCGCCATTTTACCGTTTGAAAGCTCGGCCACAATCGGCTCATTAGCCGACTGAATTTTACTGTCAAGTTCGCATATACCGCTTTGAACAACACCCTCATCATTAAAGGTGTAAAGCGCGGCGGTGTTGTACTGCTTTGAGGTGTTTATATCAACAATAAGCACGCCGCTTTTTTTATCGCCGTTTAAATCGCAGGTAATGAAATGGTTGTATTTTTGAAGCAGGCGCTGTGCAAAGGTGTTTTCGCTATAACTGTAAACCGCAAGCTGCATTTCGCTTGTGCCGTATATCTGCCAGCCAACCAATATTTCAGAAATGCCATTATTGTCAAGGTCGCAAAACTGCACCATATCAACACCGGCAGCAACAATGCTTTGTGTACCGCCGTCAACCCATTCACCATTTTGGTTGCGAACAAGCTGAACTGTCATGGTGGTAACATCACCCTCGGTCTTGCTGTAAAAGGCAAATGCCTCGTTTTTACCGTCACCGTTAATATCATACTGCACAACGGCCGAACGGTGTTCACCACGCGCCGGATATTTAAGAGTATAGCCGCTGCCCGCAGTTTTTGAAATGACCTGTGAAATATATTTAAAGTCGCCCGTTAATGTGGGAGGAGAAAAAAGCTCAGCCATATCGGTTTTGAAAAAATCACAACCGCAAAGCGACAAAATTAACGCGCACGACACCACCGCCAAAGCGATTTTTTTAAGCATTTCTATTCCTCCTTTTAATACATAACTATTCACAATAAATTATAACATAAACCACTTCAAAAATAAAGCATTATTTCACTTAAATTGTTAATAAATATTAAATTTATCCTACCTTTGATTTAATACTATCTTGTGTACCAAAAAATGGACATTGCATATTGTATAGTAAAAACACAGCAAGGGAAAAACAAACCAAAAAAATTTTCAAAAAACCCTTGACAAAGTGCAAAAAATGCACTATAATACAGATAACGAACAAATGTTCGGGAGGTAATAAAAATGACTTTTTTTGATATTTTAAGCACAGTTTTTGAATTTTTACTTGTTGCCGCACTTGTTTGGGGCATCTTTAACGAACATCGCCTTTTAGCGTTCGAACGCAAGATTGTGGCATATTTCCGCCGCAAAAGCTTCCGCGTGGTTAAATCGCAGCGTGCAATAAACTAATCATAAGTCGGATCGTAGCCATGTCGTTCTGTGAGCCAAGGAGTT
>JAZSNW010000140.1:0-2904 GCA_045536615.1 Acutalibacteraceae bacterium
GTTTTATAACAACGATGAATTAAACAATGTGTATATTGATTATGTGAATTCATATGTTAATTTCAAATCTTATGTAGAAGATTTTTATAAAAAGTGCCATACCAAACATTAGGATAGCAAAGAGATTTTAAGATAGAAGAACAAACAAAAGACAGCAAAAGACAGGGGAAGGTTCTATGTCTTAAATGTTGGTCCTATATTGACACGCTCGTGTCGGGTAGCCCCATTTTGCAAAACGGAAAACTAATCGGTGCTGTTACACACGTGCTTATAGATGACCCACCAAAGGGCTACGGAATTTTTGCTGAGAATATGCTGGAAAATGCACAAGGTGTATCACAAAAGCTTAAAAATGCTGGTTAAAATTTATATTGTCATTTTCTTCTATTTATGATAAAATTGCTTTAAAGGGGGATTTTACCATGGATATAAACGATTATGGCTTTGCTGAAAAAGACCGTAAAACACGCAATTACGGCTATATTTTAGGGGTTTTAATGCTTATGATTACCGCTGTTATTTGCGGGGTGATAGCATACCTTTGCTTTGGTGATTTAAAGGCGGTTTTTGGCGATATTTTTTCGCAAAATTCCTTTATTAAAATTATTAAAAAACTCTTTGATTTTATTGGAAATTTCAAAAAAGATTTGCATTTCACAAAAACCTTAACAACGCTTTTTTATGGTAAGATTTTCTTCTTTTTTGCCGCAATTTTGGGCTTTGTGCAGGGAGCTTTATTTAAAAAACAACTCAATAATTAAATTTATAAAACGCACTTGACTTAAAAGTGCGTTTTTTTATGCATAAAAATGATAAATATGCTTGAAAATATGCATATTTTATTATATAATATATACTGTATAAATTTAGAGAGGTGCTTTATGACAAGAAGACAAGCAAGAGAAGAAGCATTTATTTTAATTTTTGAAAAGGTTTTCAATAATGATTCGGTTGAAGAGATTTTAGAGCTCGCCGCCGAAACCCGTGATTTAAAACCAAATGATTATATCAAAACGGTTTTTGCGGGCATTTATGAAAATCTTGAAGAGATAGATGAAATTATTTCTGAAAATTCAATTGGTTGGAGCATTAAGCGTATTTCAAAAACCGCACTTTGTGTTTTGCGCCTTGCAATTTTTGAAATTAAGTTTATGGATGATATACCGGTGGCAGTTTCAATTAACGAAGCGGTTGAGCTTTGTAAAAAATATGCCACAGCGGATGATGCATCCTTTGTAAACGGTATTTTATCAACCGTTGCAAAAGCTATTTAATATGCAAGCGTTAAGCGTTAAGCAGTTAAACCTGTTTGTAAAGTCGCTAATTGAGGGTGATGTTCGCCTTTCAAATGTGACGGTAACGGGTGAAATTTCAAACTTTAAAAACCATTACCAAAGCGGGCATTTTTACTTCACCTTAAAGGATGAGGATGCACAAATTCGATGCGTAATGTTTCGCGCCTATGCCTGCCGTGTGCCTTTTGTGGTGCAGGACGGGTTAAAGGTGGCATTACGCGGTCGCGTTTCGCTTTATGAAAAGGACGGGCAATACCAATTTTATGCCGAAGAAATGCACGAGCAGGGTCTTGGCGATATTTCTTTGCAGTTTCAACAAATTAAGGAGCGCCTTGCAAAAGAGGGGCTTTTTGATGAAGAAAACAAACGCCCGTTACCAAGGTTTCCAAGGCGAATTGCGGTAATAACCTCTGACACGGGCGCTGCTGTGCAAGATATTTTGAACATTACAGCCCGCCGCTATCCGCTTTGTGAAATAATGCTTTGTCCCGTTGCGGTGCAGGGCGAAAATGCCGTACCCTCAATGCTTGATGCACTTGAAAGGGTTTATGCACTTTCAAACTGCGATGCAATTATTATTGGTCGTGGCGGTGGTTCTATTGAAGATTTATGGGCCTTTAATAGCGAAGTTTTAGCACGAAAAATTTATGAATCGCCAATTCCTGTAATTTCTGCCGTTGGTCACGAAACCGACTTTACAATTTGCGACTTTGTTGCCGATTTACGCGCCCCAACACCGTCAGCCGCGGCTGAGCTTGTTGTACCGGATATTAACGAAATATACAGTTTTTTAAACAAACGCGGTGATGCATTAAAAAATGCTTTGCTTTCTAAATATAATTTAAACAGGGCAAAATATAAGTCAATTTGCGAAAAGCCAATTTTTGCAAAACCCGAAAAACTAATTCAGCAAAGGGAAGAGCAGCTTGATTATTTAACCGAAAAGCTTGTTATGGTTTTTGCAACAACCTTAAAAAATCAGCAAAGCCGACTTTCAAATGCTGCCTCTAAATTGGATGCGTTAAGTCCTTTAAAGGTGCTTGCGCGCGGATATTCCATTGCTGAAATTGATAATAAGCCGATAACCAGCATAAATGATGCTGATAAAGGGGATAAGCTAACCCTAAAACTTAACGACGGTAAGCTTGTTTGCACCGTTGATGATAAGGTGATATAAATGGAAAATAATTTTGAAACATCTTTAAAAGAACTTGAAGATATTGTGTCAAAGCTTGAAAGCAGCGACATTTCACTTGATGAGGCAATTTTGCTTTTTGAAAAAGGCGTTAATCTTTCTGACAGATGCCGTAAAATTTTAGAAAATGCTGAACGCAAAATTAAAACCTTAACCGAATGTGAGGCCGAAAATGGTTAATAAAATTTTTGATTTATATAAACCTTTAATTGAAGACCGCATTGACGAGCTTTTGCCCGAAACCGATTTGGCTTATAACGAGGTTATAAAAGCGGCAAGATACAGCTTAAAGCTTGGCGGTAAGCGTATTCGCCCCATTATATGATGGAATTTTGTAAGCTTTTCGGAGGCAAGGCAGAGAATATTTTAAACTTTACAATAACCCTTAAAATAATTCATACCTATTCACTTATT